>DASSWO010000120.1:0-2355 GCA_035704795.1 Methylophaga sp.
GATGGTGTTTGGTTTTGTCATTTGTGAGCAATATGAACTCGACAGTACTCTGTATGCGGCGGCCGTCACCTTAACTACCCTGGTCTGTGTACTGACGCTACCTATCTGGTTTTATTGGGTCAGTTGATCCTGCCAGTTAAAACCGGCTGTGATGATCGCCGCTTTCAGTAAAGCCATGGCACTGATTACCTGTTGCTGCTCACCGCGAAGGCTCATTTCAATATGTGGCGGTTCGGCTAAACGCGGCAGGCTGGAGAGTTTCAGATCCGGGTAATCACGATCCAATTGTTGCATGATGCCTAATAAATCAGACTCACGGCCGCCCCGGACAAAAATAATTTCTTCATATGCCGGGCGCTGATTTTTTAAATTGGTATACAGATTGTCCAGAATCCAGCGGCACATCGGCCAGGCCATTTCCGGAAAGCCCGGCATAAAATGATGATGACCAAAACTGAATCCCGGCACCTGATTAACCGGATTAGGGATAAGGTTGGCGCCTTCTGGCAAATAGCCCATCAAAATACGGTTTGGGTAAGCACGCTCGCCGAATTTGTTTTCAATCAGCGCCACGGCTTCAGGGTGGGGTGAAACAGACACACCGGCAACTTTGGCAACAGTTTGCCGGGTGCGATCATCCGGCGTTGCGCCAATGCCTCCAAAACTGAACACCAAATCATCGCTGGCCATTGAAAATCGCAGACAACGTTCCAGTTGCTCAGGATCATCACCGACCATCAATACGGTACTCAGCTCTAAACCCCGCTCAGCCAGCAACGCCTTTAAATAGGCAAAATGTTTATCCTGCCGTTTGCCACTGAGAATTTCATCACCAATAATCAATGCGCTAATATTCATCGTTATTCCGGCCGGTTACGCATAAAGTCTGCTGTTTGAGCAAAAGAAGCTATCAATTGCTGCGCAAACAGCGGTTCTAAATCCATTTTTTTCAGTGCTTCTGCCATGCAATATAACCACTGGTCGCGTTCTTCGATACCAATAGAAAAGGGTAAATGCCGAGCACGAAGCCGAGGATGACCAAATTTCTCGACAAATAATTGTGGACCGCCCAGCCAACCGCTTAAAAACCAGAACAGTTTATCTTCGCTGCTTTGAATATCTTCTGGATGCAACTTGCGTATAACATCCGTTTGCGGGGTTTCCGACATAATTTGATAAAAGTGTTTCACCAGCTGCCGGACGGCTATTTCGCCGCCAATTCGCTCATAAGGGGTTTGCATATCGCTCATTCAGGATCCTCGCTAAAGGTTGCAGTTTAGCGGTCTTGGCCCGACTCATAAAGCTTTGCAAACTTGCGACTCAAGCTACTGATGGGGATAATCAACTGTTTTACCAAGAAATCAAAGGAGCACTATCCGATGAGTGACAGAATTATTATGCGTACTGGCGAAGCCCTGGTTGCCGGTGGTCCACCGTTGACTGCTGCGGAACCTGAAGTTGTAATTGGTGAGTTAGACGGTCCATTTGGTACTGCATTTGCTAATTTATTGGGCGATCAGGTGCAAGGTCACTCTCGTGTTTTAGCACTGATGAACACCGATATGCAGGTACGTCCGGCGACCATCATGGTCAGTAAAGTGACTGTCAAAAAAACCGCCTATACCAATATCCTGATGGGTACTGTACAAGGCGCGATTGCCAATGGTGTATTGGATGCTGTGCGTAATGGCACGATTCCGAAAGAAAAAGCCAATGATTTGGGCATTATCGTCTCTGTCTGGCTGAACCCTGGCATCACGACCATTAAAGATCTGGATCATGAAGCCTTGTTCAATATTCATCGTGAAGCGACTCGTCGTGCTATTGAAAAAGCGATGAACAACGAGCCAAGTATTGATTACTTGCTGGAAAATCAGGACAAACTGGTACACAAGTATTATCAAAAAGAACTGGATGCCAAAAAATAAAAAATCCGGAAATTATTAAGCCATGAGGATGGTCTTAATCACATAGGTTAATTCACAGCCTCAAAAATTGGACGGTCTGGCCGCTATAAGCGATCAGGCCGTTTTTTTTGCTGTGTATAATGCCGCTATGACTGAAGCCGCCAAATCCGAAATCGATATTTATTCGATTGACAAACTGATGCACGAAACGCGTCAGCTGGCTGCCCGTTATCGGCAAACTACTGGCACCACTTTGCCGGTAACCGGTGAAATTGCCCGTTTTGATGCTGCAAAAGCCCTGGATTTGCAATTGCTGGAAGATACCAACCTTGCTTACGATGCCATTGGTCGTGACAGCCGGAAAGGTCAGCGTATTATCATTAAAGGCCGCGCGTTATTTGATGAGAGCCGATCCTCAACACCGCGCATAGGTCAGGTTAATCCGCAA
>DASSWO010000148.1:0-6645 GCA_035704795.1 Methylophaga sp.
AGTTTATTGCGGTTTGCTGAGCAGTTTTTTACGCCGGCGAGACAAAGTTTTTTAGTGCATCGGCTTGACCGTGAAGCCAGTGGTCTAATGTTGATAGCGCATGACAAACAATCTGCTGCGGCATTGTCTGATTTATTTCAAAAGCGTCATGTCGATAAGCATTATCGGGTCAGTGTGATGGGCGAGTTGGCCAGTAAAACATTAACCATCGACCAGCCGCTGGATGGCAAAACGGCCAGTACTGAATTGACACTGCTCGAATATAGCGCCGATAAAAACCAGTCATTTTTACAGATCACTATCGATAGCGGTCGTAAACACCAAATTCGCCGACATTGCGCGGCAGTCGGTCATCCGGTGGTGGGCGACAGTCGTTATGGCAGAGCTGATCCTGCCGGTTTGCAATTACAGGCGATTTCTTTGGCCTTTGATTGCCCATTGACCCGGCAGCATCAGGCTTTTTCACTGATTGACAAGCCACAACGCCCGGCGTAGTTTCGAAATTAGCCTATGCTGGAGTATATCTATGAGCGAAAACAAAAAAATAACCACAGCGCCTTTAACCGAACATCAACGCCGAGGTGAGCCAGAACGACGAAAAGACGTCCGTCGCACCGGTGAGGATCGGCGGGAAATGTTTCGTTTTGATTTGACCAAAGAGGATCGTCGTAAAGGTAAAGATCGCCGGGGTTCGGCAAAAGACAATTGGGGCGCCGACGAACCTATTTAGATGGTTAAACGCATAATTCTCGGGAGATACAAACTTTGACTGAGACCACGGGCCAGTAAAAATAATATAATCGCCGCCCATAAACCGTGATTACCAAAACCCTGTAAAAAATACCATGCCGGCAAATACACCAGAACGGCTGAAAACAACATGGTATTGCGCATTTCACGGCTGCGGGTAGCGCCAACAAATAAGCCGTCGAATAAATAAGACCAGACACCGAATACCGGTGCAATAACTACCCAGAGCAGATATTGATCTGCCAATGCCACGACGGCATCAATGCTGGTCAGCAGACGAATAATGAATTGGCCAAACAGGGCATAAATCAGCATAAAGATTAATGCCATCATTAATGACCAGATGCCGGTCAACCACAAAGCGCGTTTTAATTCAGCCTGGTTTTTGCGGCCCAGTGCTTTGCCGGTTAATACCTCAGTAGCATTGGCAAAGCCATCCAAAACAAACGCCATAAAGGTAATAAAATTCAGCAAGACACTATTGGCAGCCAGCACGATATCGCCTTGACGCGCACTCTGTGTGGTGAAAAAGGCGAAACATAAAATCAGCACAAAAGTGCGGATCATAAAATTGCCGTGTACTTCCAGCCCCCGAAAGCCAGCCCGGAAATTTTGCCAGCGCCGTGCCAGTTGCCAGGCCTGTAAATTGACGCCATAGCGCGTTAACAAAACAATACCGGTCAATAAACCCAGATATTCCGCTACCACCGACGCCCAGGCGACACCATCAACATGCATCCCAAAACTATTGACCAGCAATAAATCCAGCACGATATTGGCCACATTAATGACGAACACCATCAATAAAGCAGCTTTCGAAGCCTCGCGGCCGATTAACCAGCCGAGAATGGCGTAGTTCATCAGGGTGGCTGGTGCGCTCCAGATGCGGATATCAAAATAGATGGCAGTATATTGCTCGACATTGGCGGAGCTGTTGACCAACCACAAAGCCAAATCCCGTATCGGTGTTTGTATGATTAGAAGGACGAAGGAAATTAATATCGCCAGCCAAATCGCCTGAAATAACACCGCTTGCATGGCAACCGGATCTTCACGGCCATACGCCTGAGCATTGAGGCCGGTGGTCGCCATTCGCAAAAAGCCAAAGCCCCAGAAAACAAAGGTAAAAATCATGCTGCCAATGGCAACTGCGCCGAGATAATGCGCAGACGATAAATGCCCGACCACTGCGGTATCGACCATTCCCAAAAGCGGCGTCGAGATATTGGCCAAAATCATTGGCCCGGCGATTAGCCAGATTTGACGGTGAGAAATTGCTGAATGAGCCAAAAAATTATTCGCTTGCAGTTGATAGGCATTGTTTAGTGTACGTGACTAAACAAATTATCCTGCCAGCCAAATAAAAAGGCCATCCGGAGATGGCCTTTTCTGTCCACATTTTAATAGACTCAGACTAGTAACGGAGCAATTACCAGACTGACAATCGCCATCACGTTGATCAAAATATTCATTGACGGACCGGAGGTGTCTTTAAGCGGATCGCCAACCGTATCACCGACGACATTAGCTTTGTGGGTATCCGATCCTTTACCACCCAAATTGCCCTGCTCAACATACTTTTTGGCATTGTCCCAGGCGCCACCAGCATTCGCCATCATCAGTGCCAATAACACCCCAACAATCAATGCGCCGCCTAACATGCCGCCAAGCGCTGCCGGACCTAATCCAAAGCCGATAACAATAGGTGCGATGACTGCCAACACGCCGGGCATAATCATTTTTCGTAACGCAGCGCGGGTAGCGATATCCACGCAGCGGGCGGTATCAGGTTTACCAGTTCCTTCAAGCAAGCCTGGGATTTCTCTGAATTGACGGCGAATTTCATTGATCATATCAAACGCCGCATCACCGACGGCTGTCATAGTCATTGAGCTAACCAAAAACGGGATAATGCCCCCCAGAAACATACCCACCAGAACCAGCGGATTGGTAATCATCAACTGCAACTCGTCGACACTGCCGGCATTAATGGTTTCAATATAAGCACTGATGATGGCTAATGCTGCTAAAGCTGCAGCAGAAATCGCAAAGCCTTTGCCGATTGCTGCGGTGGTATTGCCCAGCGCATCTAATGAATCCGTAATATCTCGGGTTTCTTTACCCATTCCCGCCATTTCGGCAATGCCGCCGGCATTATCAGCGACCGGTCCATAAGCATCAATTGCCATGGTAATGCCAACTGTTGCTAACATACCCACCGCTGCGATCCCGACACCATATAAGCCGGCAAAATAAGTCGAGGCAAAAATAATGGCTGCGATAGTGATAACCGGAATGGCAACTGATTGCATGCCCAACGCCAAACCACTGATAATAATGGTTGCTGCGCCAGTCTCGCCATCTTTTGCCAGTTTACGAACCGGCGCACCGCCAGTGTAATATTCTGTCACCAGGCCGACGATAATGCCGCCAACAGCGCCAGCTAATACCGCAAACCAGATATCAACGCTGGCACCCATTAAGGTAATCAATACATATGCGGCGAGAACAAATAATATGGTCGCGCCCATTGTCCCCGTTCGCAATGCAACATCAGGACGCTTGGCTGAGAAAACTTTCACTACCCAAATACCTGCAATCGAGCAAATCAGTCCTAAAGATGCCAACGCCAGTGGCATAAACATCAGCGTTTGCTGTGAGCCAGCCAAAGAGTTTATGGTCATTATCGTCATGGTCGATGCAATGGCGATACAGGCGATCATGGCGCCGCAATAGGATTCAAAAATATCCGACCCCATCCCCGCGACATCACCGACATTATCACCGACATTATCGGCAATAACCCCCGGATTACGTGGATCATCTTCTGGAATACCGGCTTCTAATTTACCGACTAAATCGGCGCCAACATCAGCACTTTTGGTGAAAATGCCACCGCCGACACGTGAAAACAGCGCAACCGAAGAAGCGCCCATACCAAAGCCGTGAATAGTATGTGCAGTATGTGGATCACCGCCGTAGAGCAGATATAAAAACCCCAGACCGAGCAAACCCATGGCGGCAACGGTTAAACCCATTACCGAACCACCAAAAAAAGCAATAGTCAGGGCTTCGGATGCACCTTTATCTCGCGCAGCAACTGCGGTTCGGACATTGGCTTTGGTTGCGGCATACATGCCAATAAAACCGGCGGTAGCTGAGGCAATGGCACCCACAAAAAAGGCCAGCGCAGTGTGCCAGCCTAAATCAGAGAGCCCGAGGGCAATAATGCATATTAAACAAAAAATCGCCAGCCTTGAGTATTCAGCGCGCATAAATACCATCGCGCCCAAATGAATTTCGTTACCTATGTCCACCACCTTGCCGATGCCTGCCGGCGAGGCTTTAACTTTGTTAAAAACCAGTAAAGCACAGACGAGTCCGAGAATACCCAGAACCAACGGGATTGCATTTATTAACCACATAGGCTGACCTCTTTGTCTTAGAATTTAACTTACATTGAAAATACACGCTCTTGGTATGGAAATTTGGTTATACCTTTAACACTTCAGGCTGTAAAGTCAGCCACAGTTAAGCTTTTGACAGGATTTTGATGAAATGGAATGGCTGAGTTTTGCTGTTGCCGGGATTTTTGCCGGTCTGATTGCAGGCTTATTGGGGCTGGGAGGTGGTCTGATCCTGGTGCCGGTATTGGTATTGTTATTCAGCTGGCAGGGTATGGCCACCGAAAACATAATGCATCTGGCTATTGGTACTTCGATGATGACCATTTGTGTGACAGCACTGGCTTCTCTGACTGCCCATCATCGTCATCAAAACATTGACTGGACGGTGGTAAAAAAGCTGATAGGTGGTTTAGTGGCGGGCGGTTTTTTGGGTGCCGGGATAGCAAGCCAGCTATCAGGCGAAGTGCTACAGCGAATTTTTGCGGTATTTGTTTTATTGATGGCCATACGCGTCTGGATCAAATTGCCACATAGCGGTTACCCGAACTTATTAAAACCTGCTGCTGCGACCGGATTTGGCAGTATCACTGGCGTAGTCTCAGCCTTTGTCGGTATTGGCGGTGGTACGTTGGTAGTGCCGTATTTATTGCTGGCAGGTTTGACGATAAAACAGGCGATTGGCAGTGCGGCGGCATGTGGTTTACCGATTGCCTTGTCGGCAGTGGCTGGATTTATCGTCTGGGCGCCAGATAACAATGCCGATTGGCAAACGGGCTATATCGTTTGGCCGGCATTTTTTGCTATCGCCTCGACCAGCAGCATTTGTGCACCGCTCGGTGTTAAGCTGGCCAGAAGACTGCCGGATAAGTTTCTCCGACAATTGTTTTCTATTGCATTATTAGCAGTAGCCTTTTATTTCTTCAGTCAATGACGGAGGTTGATATGCAACGTTGGGAATGTCAAATATGTGGTTTTATCTATGATGAAGCTATTGGTTTACCGGAAGAGGGTATTGCACCGGGCACCACCTGGGAAGATATTCCGGATGAATGGGTGTGCCCGGAGTGCGGTGTTGGCAAAGAAGAATTTGATATGTTGCCATTACCAGAATAAAAGCGGATTTGAGTTTAATCAGCGAGTGTTTTCTTCTATAATAGAAGGATTTACCTAATCCTCATCGGGAGCGCTTAATCAATGAATCTGGACCGCGTCAGTTCTGGCAAAAATGTACCTGAAGATATCAATGTCATCATCGAAATTCCGTCACATTCGGATCCGGTGAAATACGAAGTTGATAAAGAAACCGGTGCAATGTTTGTGGATCGTTTTATGAACACAGCGATGTTCTATCCGTGTAACTATGGATACGTGCCACATACTTTGTCAGACGATGGTGATCCGGTTGATGTATTGGTCATCAGCCCTTATGCATTGATCAGCGGCTCTGTGGTGCAGTGCCGGCCGGTGGGCATGCTTAAAATGACCGATGAATCCGGTGAAGACGCCAAAGTGCTGGCTGTACCACACGATAAAATGTATGACGCTATTCAAGATATCGGTGATGTTGAGGAGCGGTTATTAAATCAATTAGCGCATTTCTTTGAACATTATAAAGATCTCGAAAAGAATAAATGGGTCAAAGTTGATGGCTGGCAAGGCAAAGAAGCTGCCATGCAGGAAATCAATGATAGTGTTGCCCGCTTTAAATCCGCGCCGATTAAGCCGAAATTTTAAACGGTAACCGATTTCTTTCAGGCGGCGAGCTGATGCAGATCAGGCTCGCCGTTTGTGTTTTTTCAGGCAGAAATATATGTCGAGATTGATCCTTCAGGGCCCAGGGCTGGAGCAGATGGCCGCTGCAGAAATTGCCCAAACGGTGCATGGTGAATTGCACTGGCAAAAGAGTTTTGCCCTAATTGAAGCCGATATTATGCCGGCTGAAGTCAACTTGCTGCGAGAACGTTATCATTTTGATATTAACCTGTTACCGGCGGGCTTTGACGCAAAGCAATGTAAATTGCTGGTGATGGATATGGACTCGACGCTGATAAGCATTGAGTGTATTGACGAAATCGCTGATTGTCTGGGCATTAAACCGCAAGTTGCGGCGATTACTGAAGCTGCGATGCGCGGTGAACTTGATTTTGAAACATCGTTGCGACAACGGGTGAAATTATTAGCCGGTTTGCCGGTAGCGATGCTGGAAACGGTTTACAACGAGCGGTTAAAACTTAATCCCGGTGCAGAAATTATGCTGATGGGTTTAAAACAGCTGGGCATTAAAACGGCACTGGTTTCAGGTGGATTCACATTTTTTACCGAGCGTTTACATAAGCGTCTGAATTTAGACTTCAGCCAGGCCAATGTGCTGGCCGAGAAAGATGGCAAACTGACCGGTGAAGTTGTCGGTGATGTTTGTGGTGCAAAAGCCAAAGCTGATTTTTTGCTGGCCCGTTGTCATGAATTGCAAATCAAACCCGCACAGACC
>DASSWO010000151.1:0-3446 GCA_035704795.1 Methylophaga sp.
ACTGGGTAGAAAGCTGCACGGCATTGGTTGAACATCCAGACGGCCAGATGGAAATTTTGACCTGGACAGAAATAGCCGCAGAAACAAACGCTATCGCCCAGGCCGCCTGATGAAAATTGTCATTGTCACAGATGCCTGGGAGCCGCAGGTTAATGGGGTTGTGCGGACACTGGGTAAAACCCGTGATTATTTGCAAAGCTTCGGTCATGAAGTCTGCATGGTAACACCACAGGATTTTAAGACTGTGCCCTGTCCGTCTTATCCCAGTATTCGACTGGCCCTGTTTCCCTATCGCGGCATTAAACGACTACTGAGCGGATTCAATGCCAATGCAGTGCATATTGCGACCGAAGGTCCACTGGGCCAAGCCGCACGACGTTGGTGTTTACGTCACAACGTACACTTTACTACGTCTTATCACACCCAATTTCCAGAATATTTACGTCTGCGGGCACCGATTCCGTTGAGCTGGAGTTATGCATTTTTAAGACGCTTTCATAAAGCGGCTATACGCACATTGGTACCGACTGTCTCCCAACAACAGCGTCTTATCGAGCGCGGTTTTGAAGGAGTTGAAGTCTGGGGCCGCGGTGTCGATACCACTATTTTTAAAGCCGATAATCCCATGACGCTGGGTTTGCCCAAACCCATTTTCGTCAATATGGGTCGGGTCGCTATTGAGAAAAATATCGAAGCGTTTCTCGATCTCGATTTACCCGGCAGCAAGTTGGTCATCGGTGATGGCCCGGATCTGGCGATGCTGCAAAAACGTTATCCCAATGTAACCTTTGCCGGTGCCAAGTTTGGCGAAGAATTGGCCAGCTATTTGGCCGCCTGTGATGTGTTTGTGTTTCCCAGCAAAACCGATACGTTCGGGTTGGTGATTTTAGAAGCGATGGCCTGCGGCCTGCCGGTAGCGGCTTATCCGGTAACCGGGCCGGTGGATATTCTTGAAAACGGCAGCACCGGAATTGTTGATAACGATTTACACAATGCCGCACAACAGGCGTTAGCGCTTAATAAAGCCGATTGCATCCACTATGCCAGCCTTAATAGCTGGACTGCGTGCAGTCGTGTGTTTGAGTCAATGATGTTTGATAATGCGCCGCAAACCATTGAATCACTGTCTACTCAACCGATGAGCTAAAAATTTCATATCGTTGTAATTACGCCACATCAGCATTTACTTATGACATCAATACAACAGATCACTTGATCGGCGTAGAGTCCGCGTGAGATTATTTGTAGAACACTGTGAATTTTTTCAGGGATCGGCCAATGACTTTCTTTACTTCTGCACGCGCCATGGCAATCATTGCCATGCTGGCTTTTTTGAGCGGTTGCGCCAGCACCTACAATAATCCCCAGGATCCTTATGAAGGCTATAACCGGGCGATGTACAAGTTTAATGACACCCTGGATAAAGCCATTATTAAGCCAGTGGCGCAAGGTTACGATATTGTTGTGCCAGATGCTATCAGCTGGGGCATCAGCAATTTCTTCAGCAACCTGAATGAAATTACTGTCATTGTAAATGATTTACTGCAAGGTAAATTTGAGCAAGCTGCCCACGATACGGGCCGTTTCGCATTAAATTCTACAGTAGGCGTGTTAGGTATTTTTGATGTCGCGGGTCATGCCGGTTACGAAAAAAATAATGAAGATTTCGGTCAAACTTTAGGTGTTTGGGGTGTTGAACCGGGTGCATACGTAGTATTGCCGCTGTTTGGACCACGTACTGTGCGCGACTCATTTGGTTTGGTTGCCGATATGTATACTGATCCAGTGATGTATGTTGAAGGTGATGATGCTCGTCTGGCATTAGCAGGCACCAGATTAATTGATACTCGTGCTAAATATCTGGGAACCAGCAAAGTGCTCGATGCAGCAACTGACGACCAATATGAATATATGCGCAATGCCTATTTGCAACGTCGTCAATATTTGGTTTATGACGGTAATCCGCCCAATGCTGATAACAGTAATGAAGACTTTGATCTGTTTGATGATATGCAATAGGTCAAATCTCTGATTCAAAAAAACCGGACATTGTCCGGTTTTTTTTTGCCAATAGTCACTGTTGGTAACAGTAATGGCCGAGTTCACCGACGCTCAGGTATACTGAGTCCTTTCGATTTTTTGCTAATAAATTTGCCTCGGAAATGACACTGGACGCTGACAAACTCACCTCGCTGGCCATTGCCGTGATTGATACCGAAATCAGTGCGGTACAAGCGCTGCGTGAGCGTATCGATACGACATTTGTAAAAGCTTGCGAATATCTATTAGCTTGCCAGGGCCGTATCGTTGTTATCGGCATGGGTAAGTCTGGCCATATCGGCGGCAAACTGGCTGCGACGCTGGCCAGTACCGGCAGCCCAGCTTTTTTTGTCCATCCCGGTGAAGCTAGTCATGGTGACTTGGGGATGATTACTGCTCAGGATGTGGTGATTGCATTATCCAATTCCGGCGAAACCAGCGAAATTCTCACTATTTTGCCGTTGATAAAACGCCTTGGCATTCCCCTGATTGCCTTAACTGGCCGACCGCATTCGACCTTGGCACAATGCGCCAGCGCCCATTTGGATGTCAGTGTCGAAAAAGAAGCCTGTCCCCTGGGCCTCGCGCCAACTTCCAGCACTACCGCCACGTTGGTTATGGGCGACGCTTTAGCAATTGCCTTGTTGGAAACGCGAGGTTTTACCGCCGAAGATTTTGCGTTGTCTCATCCGGGCGGTAATTTGGGCCGACGGTTATTACTGCATGTCAGCGACATCATGCACAAAGGTACTGCCATTCCGCAGATCCACGAAAATGCCCTGCTCGGCGATGCCTTAATCGAAATGAGCAATAAAAGTCTGGGCATGACGGCAGTGATTAATAATGCCGGTGAGTTGACCGGTATTTTCACGGATGGGGATTTACGCCGCGTATTGGCGCAAACCGTTGATATCCGTACGGCGAAACTTCAAGATCACATGACCCGTAATTGTAAAACCGGCCGGCCAGAGATGCTGGCCGCTGAAGCATTAGCGCTTATGGATCAGCATAAAATCAATGCGCTGCTTATTATTAATCCACAGCAACAACTGGTTGGTGCAATCAATATGCATGATTTGCTGCGCGCCGGCGTTGTTTAACCAGGAATTCCCATGCAAGACATATTGGCTCGTGCCAAAGAAATTAAACTACTGATTTTTGATGTCGATGGTGTACTCACCGATGGCCGCATCATCATCAGTGATGATGGTCAGGAATATAAGGCGTTTCATTCGCGCGATGGCCATGGCATGAAACTGCTGCAATATACCGGAGTCGAAATTGCCATCATCACCGGCCGCACATCAAAAACCGTCGAACACCGAATGAATGGCTTGGGGATCAAACATGTGTATCAGGGGCAAAGGATAAAATTGCCCGCTTATGAAGATTTATTGCATAAATTA
>DASSWO010000178.1:0-6057 GCA_035704795.1 Methylophaga sp.
TCTTTGGCCCAGCCAAAAGTCGCAATATGGTATTCATTAATCATCGGATCATGCAGCGCGTCGTTTTTCAGGAAAAACTCAAACACTGGCGGATTCAGTTCCAGACCATCTTCCACGCCCAGACGCCGCACCAGACTACCAGAGGCCACATTACGGACCACACACTCTACTGGGATCATCTGCATTCGTTTGACCAGTGATTCGGTGTTATTGAGCAGCTTCTCAAAATGCGTCGGTATGCCGGCATCGCTGAGCGTTTGCATAATAAAGGCGTTGAATTTGTTATTGACCTCGCCTTTACGACTCAGTTGTTCGACTTTTTCGCCATCAAATGCCGAAGTGTCATCACGAAAACTGAGCACTACATAATCAGCATTGTCAGTAGCAAAGACGCTTTTGGCTTTGCCGGCGTAGAGTTCTTGTCGTTTTTCCATGGGAAATTCCGTTAAGCGTTAGAGAGTTCACGCCAGCCAAAACCGGCGTCCTGATCGGCAATACCAATCCAGTCATGCGTGCAGTTCAAAGCATCGGCAAATAATGGCACGACCAGATCCGGCGAATTATTCTTCTCGCTGATATGCATGGCGATTATATGCTGTAAACGTGAGGTGTTAATTTTCTCAAGTAATGTTGCGGATTGCACGTTATTTAAATGCCCAAAGCGACCACCGACCCGTTGTTTTAAAGACTCTGGATAATCACCGTTGGCCAGCATAGTGACATCATGATTGGCTTCCAATAACAACGCATCACACCCATCCATTGCGGCTTCAATAACCGGGGTAATAGATCCGACATCGGTCAGCAAGCCAAGTTTCGAGCGACCATTGTGAAATACAAACTGTGCCGGCTCACGGGCATCATGCGGTACCGGAAATGGTTGTACTTCAATATCTTTGATGGTGAAGGTGTCGTGACAGCTGAACTCATGGATAAAGCCGACTAAATCGGCCGGCAAGCAACCGGCCGTACCGGCCGTAGCATAGACTGGCAACCGATATTTACGAGCCAGTACCCGAATACCCTGAATATGATCAGCATGTTCATGGGTCACCACAATAGCACTCAGATCAGATGCGCTGAGTTGATGCTGGCAAAGCCGTTTTTCAGCTTCTTTAGCTGAAAAACCACAATCTACCAGAACCATCGTCCCAGCCTCGCGGATCAGCGTGCCATTGCCCCGGCTACCACTGCCAAGTGAGGCAAACTGCATTATTGCGTCAGTTGTTCCTGAATTAATCCCAGCAATCGCTTGGCGGTTTCACTACCACTGCGGACTTCTTCGGCGTCCAGAATAGTAATACGGGTAGCATCCGCCTCTGAACTCAAGCGAATGTAATAGTATTCTTCGGGAGCCTGTTCAACTTCATCACGCCAGAATGCCAGACCACTGAAAAAACCTTCTTCTTCCTGTTCTGCTTCCAGAAATGGATCAATATAACGAACAAGGTACAAACCACGTGACTGATCACGATCTTCCACAGCAAAGCCGCGACTATCCAGCACCCGTCCAACACGATCCCAGACATCACTGAAAGGTTGTTCAACAATTAACGCCTGTAAATCATCAGCTTCGTCGAGTAACACTACTTTTGGTAAATCACGAATCGCCTGTTGCGGTTCACTGGCAGCAATTCGGGCTTGATCTTCTTGATATAAGATACCCAGGAAATCGGCCAACTGGCGCAACATAGCTTCATTTTTGGTGACATTATTGTTGTCGTCGTCCTGGCTGCTGATGTAAATATGTGACGAGCGACTGACATCACCTTTTTCCATACGTAACCGGTAGGCATAACCTTCAGCATCAGGGATGGTATCCATCAACCCAATCCGGCGATCCTGACGCGCCACATCAACATTACGTGTTGACCAGAAGTTTTCGATACGTTGCCAGATAACATCAGGTTCACCGGGAACAACTAAATACCGACTACCTTCTGCGCCTGCAAGGGCTGGTTTATCATCCGCTTCGATGTTGTAAAGGGCAGCCAGTGGGTTGGTAGCCGCTTCTTCATATTCTGAATACGTTGCAGAACTGTCTCCACTACCGACAATTTCATCATTGATACGTTTGACACTTAAATCCGGTGGCACATCGAGCGGTGGCATGGTTTCCGCTTTACGATATTCCTGCGTGTTGTCCGGTGCGACTTCTTCTAAAGCAGGTAAAAAACCGCAGCTACTTACAGCCAGTGTAGAAACAACCAACAAGGCACTTGTTTTCAAACGTTTCGCGTTCATTGATAAATGTTCACTCATTTTAAGGATTCAATACCCCGGCCGCTGCCAGTGCATCACGAACCGGTTGATGAAATTGTTCCGACAATACCGTCATTGGCAGACGGATCCCCGAAGGAATGAGGCCCATTTCATGCAGCGCCCATTTCACCGGGATAGGATTAGACTCACTAAATAAATATTGATGCAATGCCGCAAGCTTATCATTGATCAGACGCGCTTTGTCAGCATCTCCGGCCATTGCGGCCACACACATTTCATGCATTAATTTTGGTGCCACATTGGCAGTGACTGAAATAACACCACGGCCACCGGCCAGAATAAAGTCGACGGTATTACCGTCTTCGCCGGTATACAGCTCAAAGTTATCATCGACCAAATCTTTAATGAGCTGCACACGGCGTACATCACCGGTCGCTTCTTTGATAGCGATAATATTATCAATTTTAGCCAGACGACCAACGGTTTCGGGTAATAAATCACATGCCGTACGACTGGGGACGTTATATAGAATCTGAGGAATATCAACAGCTTCAGCAATAGTTTTAAAGTGAAGATATAAGCCTTGTTGAGTAGGCCGATTATAATAAGGTACAACCAGCAGCACCGCTGCGACACCTAAATCGCGGGCGTATTCTGACAATTCTATTGCTTCGCTGGTAGAGTTGGCACCGGTGCCGGCAATCACTGGAATACGGCCATTAACCTGCTCGACAATCTGGCGAATAACATCGCAATGTTCTTCAACGCTCAGTGTGGCAGATTCTCCTGTGGTGCCAACGGCAACAATTGCATCTGTGCCGCTGTCGATGTGAAACTCGACCAGTTTGCGCAGGCTGTCACTATCCACCGAGCCGTCTGCCCGCATGGGTGTTACCAGTGCTACCATACTGCCGCTGAACATAGATGCCGCACTCCGCGCGAAAATAAACTGGCATGGTACTTGGCCGGCCCCCCGATGACAAGATCGGGCTGGCTGCACAATTTTAGTTAATGTTAGACCAAAAAGGATAAGCACATGAGCGAAGTTGCCCTGAACAAACCGGTACCCGATTTTGAACTGCCCAGTACCGGTGATAAAAACGTCAAACTCTCCGACCTGCGCGGTCGAAATGTCCTGATTTATTTCTACCCTAAAGATAATACGCCCGGCTGCACTTTAGAAGGTCAGCAGTTTCGCGATCACATCAACGAATTTGAACAATTGAATACCGTTATTTTCGGCATTTCCCGTGACAGCATCAAAATGCATGAAAACTTTAAGAAAAAACAGGACTTTCCATTTGATCTGCTCTCCGATGCTGATGAAACCGTCTGTAACCTATTTGGCGTCATGCAACTGAAAAAGCTTTATGGACGTGAATATATGGGCGTTGATCGCAGCACTTTTCTGATTGATAGCGATGGTGTGCTCCGTCATGAATGGCGCTCGGTTAAAGTAAAAGGCCATATAGAAGACGTGTTAACTACCCTGAAATCTCTGTAACCAAATCTTCACCGGCAGCAAGTTCACTTTGCTGCCGGCGATTTTCTGCACTGTTTAAGAAGTATCTTAGTGACCATCGCATGCTTGCGGTGCAAGCCACGTATCTTGATAACAATATGTCGGTCGCTGATGAAAGCGGTAGTATCTGCTATTTTTACTTGTTAACAGATGACACTTAGCGACTTAATATCATGACCGCAAAAGGAAATTTATTATTTATCAATGAAAGCCTATACTGAACTAAACCTGCAAGACATGGCTGTATTATCAGCCAACCTCGGGAGCTCAGTGTTATGGATATGAATGTTATTGATGAAAAACACCCCAGTAAAGTTGCTGGTACTTTTAATAACGAACAAACGGCTAAAGCAGCAAAAGAAAAGTTGATCAAAGAAGGTCATTTTAAAGCATCAGATATTAAAATCGTTCATCCTAATGATGCTGCAATTAGCCAAAAAATCGAGCCAAAAGATACTGGTATCGCCAAAACCTTAGTGAATTCTCACGTCATCTTTGGCCTTGCTGGATTAGCCATTAGTTTAATTGTGGCCTTCATATTAACCATGGTGGGTCCTGAAATGTTCAGATCCAGCCCGTTTCAGGTCTATTTTGCGTTGGCTTTTGTCGGTACATCCGTGGGTTTAATGGTCGCCGGTGGTATATCAATTCGTCCTGACCAGGATCCCTTAATAACCGACACGGTCGAAGCATCTACCCACAATCAATGGAGTGTGGTGGTACAAATTGAAAACGATGATGACAATGAACGCGCCCAGCAACTTCTGAAAGAAACAGCTATATCGGTCACACACACCTTATAATAGAACCGCTTCAGAAATATCTCAGGCGGGATAAATCAGGTTTTATCCTGCTGATCATCGTCGGTTGCCAGCAGAAAACAGGCGGCTGTTTTTGATTGGCATTGTGAGCTGAAATGGCTATAAATCTCACCTCGTAAAATCTGCAAAAACTTTAACTCTGCCAAATTGCCCTTATACTCAGTAAGTGTTATTTCAACTTTTTGCGCTGTATAGCGCCTGAAAATAAGGAGACAAACACATGGCAATAAATGTCATTGACGAACAATACACGGCCAAAGTAGCTGCTGTATTTAACACCGAAGCGGAGGCGCGTGCCGCCAGCGAAGAACTCATCAACGAAGGCCACTTTTCTGGCGCAGCAGTTAATATCGTTACTCCCAATGACGACAATCTTAGCGAGAAAATCGAGCCAGAAAGCAAAGGTATCGTCCAGACCTTTATGAAATCCCACGGCATTCTCGGTGTTGTGGGTTTATTAGCAGGTTTGATCGCCGCCAGTATTTTGGTTGCCGCTGGTCCCGTATTTACCCAGGACAGCCCAATGGCGACCTATTTTACGCTGGGTTTTGTTGGTTTATTTATTGGTATGATGGTGGCTGGCATTATTACTTTGCGTCCGGATCATGATCCCCTGATTATTATGGTCATTAATGCAAGTCAAAATCAGCAATGGACCGTTGTCGTACAAACAAAAGATCAACAAGCAACCAACTTAGCCAAACAAATTCTGCAAAATAAGGCCGAAGCAGTTCGCGAAACGATTTAAATTCAGTCCAGACTGCAAGCGCTAAATGCTGCTTTTCGATTAGTAGCATTTTCAGCCCAAAAGCTAAGTGGTTGATCCGTACACATTGCAAAAAAATATTTTTTAACCGCACTAAAATGATTTGATCTGGCGGATCGCGCAGCCTGTTTGGGCTGCGCCTGGATCGACCCCGACTTATCCACAAATCATACACAATTTATGTGCAAATTATCCTCTTGCATAGGCTTCAAAAACACACTATCTTGTGGTTCAATCATATCTCGACCACAATTTATTGTGGTTTGTAGATTTTGCCTTCAACACACAACGCAGGGATATTCTTATGGCGAGCGAAGCACAAACATACATCCAACCTTCCTCCGAAACCGGCTACAAAGTCATTCGTCGCAACGGCAAAGTCACGGACTTTGATAGCAGCAAAATTGCTGTCGCGATGACCAAGGCATTTCTGGCTGTCGAGGGTGATGCCGCCAAAAACAGCCGCCGCATTCACGAGACAG
The DNA here is from genome assembly GCA_035704795.1 of Methylophaga sp. Taxonomy (GTDB): domain Bacteria; phylum Pseudomonadota; class Gammaproteobacteria; order Nitrosococcales; family Methylophagaceae; genus Methylophaga. The sequence goes on from DASSWO010000178.1 coordinate 5,815, forward strand.
TGACGGAACTGACCCAGCAAGTCAGCGAAAACCTGCTGCGCCGTCTTGATGAGGGTGGCACCGTGCATATCGAAGACATTCAGGATCAGGTCGAACTGGCCCTGATGCGCGCCGGCGAATATAAAATCGCCCGCTCTTATGTTTTGTACCGCGAGCAGCAATCCCAAAAACGCGCCGAAGAAGAGAAAAAACATCCGCAACCTGCCAATGAATCCACCCTGCATGTGACTTTGTCCGACGGTT
>DASSWO010000106.1:0-7813 GCA_035704795.1 Methylophaga sp.
ATCATGACCCAGGACATTAAAGCCGGTGCGTCAGATATTCACTTTGAACCCTATGAGAAAAAATACCGGGTGCGTATTCGTATCGATGGTATTTTGCATGAAACCAAAACAGCGCCAGTGGCGCTCAGTGGCCGGATCGCGGCGCGACTGAAAGTTTTGTCGCGAATGAATATCGCCGAGCGCAGGGTGCCTCAAGATGGCCGGATGCGGCTGAAGCTATCAAAATCCAAAGCCATTGATTTTCGGGTGAATACCATCCCGACTTTGTTTGGCGAAAAAATCGTTTTGCGGATTCTGGATCCGACCAGCGCGCAAATGGGTATTGATGCCTTGGGTTATGAAGAAGATCAGAAACAAATCTTTATGGAAACTATGCATAAGCCCTATGGCATGGTATTGGTCACCGGCCCGACCGGTAGTGGTAAAACAGTATCGCTCTATACCGCGCTGAATATTCTTAATACTGACGATCGCAATATTTCTACCGCTGAAGACCCGGCTGAAATTAATCTGCCGGGCATTAATCAGGTCAATGTGCATCCGGCCATCGGTCTCGGATTCACCGAGTGCCTGCGCGCTTTCCTGCGTCAGGATCCTGATGTCATCATGGTCGGTGAGATCCGCGATCTGGAAACCGCTGAAATCGCCATTAAGGCGGCGCAAACCGGTCATATGGTGTTTTCCACATTACATACCAATGACGCACCACAAACGTTAACCCGTCTCGCTAATATGGGTGTGCCCGCCTTTAACATTGCCTCTGCAGTGACGTTGATCATTGCCCAGCGGCTGGCACGACGCCTCTGCCCGAAATGTAAGCAGGCTGAGGATTTACCTAGAGAAACATTGCTGGAAGAAGGTTTTTCTCAGGCGCAAATTGATTCAGGCTTTAAAGTTCACCGGGCTGTCGGCTGTGAACATTGCACTGCCGGCTATAAAGGCCGGGTCGGTATTTATCAGGTGATGCCGGTTTCTGATGCCATGGGCCGCATTATTATGGAAGGCGGTAATTCAATGCAGTTGGCTGATCAGGCAAAACTGGAAGGCGTTGATGATTTACGGGCTTCCGGTCTGAAAAAAGTGATGGCCGGCATGACCAGTCTTGAAGAAATTAACCGCGTGATCAAGGAGTAAGCCATGGCGCAAGCTGCTACTTCGGCGAGAAAAAAGAAGAAAGTTGTCGTGCCAACCATGTATTCATGGCAAGGCACCAACAAGCAGGGTCGCCGGGTCAAAGGGGAAACTGCCGGAGACAGTGTCCAGGCAGTTCGTGCTGATTTACGACGTCAGGGCATTACCCCATTAAAAGTCCGTAAAAAACCCAAAGATTTGTTTGCGGCCCGCAAACCTGCAATTAAACCAGCCGATATCGCTGTATTCAGCCGTATGTTGGCAACCATGATGTCATCCGGTGTGCCGCTGATGCAATCGATGCAAATCATTGGTGAAGGCCATGAAAAAGTCTCGATGCAGGAAATGATTCTGGCGATTAAAGCTGATGTTGAATCCGGTACCAGCCTTGCCGAATCACTTGCCAAATTTCCGCTGCATTTTGATGATCTGTATGTCAGCCTGGTCAATGCCGGTGAGCAATCCGGTACGCTGGAATCCTTACTTCACGAAATCGCAACATACCAGGAAAAGACCGAAGCCTTAAAATCTAAAATACGTAAAGCGCTGGTATACCCGGCAGCGATTATTGTGGTGGCCTTTATTGTCACCGCCATTTTGATGATCTTTGTTATTCCCCAATTTGAATCTCTGTTTACAGGCTTTGGTGCCGATTTACCCGGATTAACCAAGCTGGTTATCCGGGTATCCGAAATCTTCCAGGAAAAATGGTGGCTGATTTTCGGGATTCTGATTGGCACCGTAGTGGGCTTTATGGCCGCCAAAAAACGATCCCGCAAAATTCAGCATTTTCTTGATCGAATGTTGTTGAAATTACCGATTATCGGTGACGTTTTAACCAAAGGTGCCATTGCCCGTTTTGCCCGTACTTTTGCTGTTATGTTTAAAGCTGGCGTGCCGATGGTCGATGCCATGACTTCTGTTGCGGGCGCGACCGGTAATATTGTTTATTCTGAAGCAACCATCGTGATGCGCGATGATGTGTCTACCGGTACTCAGTTAAATAAAGCCATGGTCGAAACTGAATTGTTTCCCAACATGGTGGTTCAAATGGTGGCCATCGGTGAGGAATCCGGTTCTCTAGACGCTATGCTGGGAAAAGTTGCAGACTTTTTTGAACGCGAAGTAGATGATGCTGTAGATAATATGACGGCATTGATGGAGCCATTTATCATGGCTTTCCTCGGTGTGTTGATTGGTACATTGGTTATCGCCATGTACCTGCCAATATTTAAACTGGGTGCAGTGGTGTAAATGCCGGTGGTCGAATTTCTGGCCGGCTCGATGCCAGCCTTTATCAGCGTTATTTTTATTCTTGGCCTGCTGATTGGCAGCTTTTTGAATGTGGTGATACATCGTCTGCCGCTAATGATGCACCGTGAATGGCAGCAGCAATGCCATGAACTGATTGGCAGCGAACCACCAGAAACTTCGCCATTGACGCTAAGCACGCCGCGCTCACGCTGCCCCCATTGTCGGCATGCAATCAGCGCGCTGGAAAACATTCCGGTCATTAGCTACCTGTTTCTGCGCGGCCGTTGCCGCGGCTGTCAGGCCTCTATTTCGGTTCGTTATCCATTTATTGAAGTATTAACCGGTGCGTTATCCGCCGTGGTCGCCTGGCATTTTGGTTTTAGCTGGGTCTGTTTCGGTGCATTACTTTTAACCTGGGCGTTAATCGCATTAACGTTTATTGATGTTGATGAACAATTATTGCCCGATAGCATTACCCTGCCACTGATATGGCTGGGTTTGTTTTTCAACTTATTCGGTAGTTTCACCACAATACAAAGCGCAGTGATTGGCGCACTCGCCGGTTATTTATCGTTATGGCTGGTATTTCATGCCTTTCGGCTAGCGACCGGCAAAGAAGGCATGGGCTTTGGTGATTTTAAATTACTGGCGGCACTGGGTGCCTGGCTGGGCTGGGAGTTTTTGCCGGTTATTATTCTCCTGTCATCACTGGTCGGCGCCGTGGTGGGTATCAGTCTAATTTTATTGCGTCAGCATCAACGCAGCCAACCGATACCGTTTGGCCCTTATCTCGCCGCTGCTGGCTGGCTGGCACTGATTTGGGGTGATGTGATTAATAGTGGCTATTTACGCTGGAGCGGGCTCAGTTAAATGCCGCTGCGGGTAGGCCTGACCGGCGGCATTGCCAGTGGTAAGAGTACGGTCTGCGACATATTTTATGCGCTTGGCGCAAAAATTATTGATGCTGATATCATTGCCAAAGATGTTTGTCAGCAAGGCATGCCGGCTTATCAACAAATCATTGCGCATTTTGGTGACAATGTACTGCTGGAAACGGGTGATTTGGATCGCCGGGCACTTCGGGAAATTATTTTTCAGGATGCGGCAGCCAGAAAGGCTTTAGAAGCCATTGTTCATCCGCAAGTCAGACAAGTGCTGCAGGCGCAGTTAAAGCAAAGCAAAGCAACCGTAACCATTGTTGCCGTGCCGTTGCTGGTTGAAGCTAAGATGCAGGACATGTTTGATCGCATATTGTTAATCACGGCAAATAAGGACATGCAACTAGCGCGATTATTAGCTCGCGAAACGATTTCCGAAGCATTGGCAGGGCAAATGGTCAGCGCACAGATTGATGACCAGCGGCGTTTACACTATGCTGATGACGTAATTGATAATAATGGTGATGTACAAGACCTCACCGGGCAGATAGAAAAATTGATGAAAACATACCAACAGCTTGCTGCCAATAACCCTTAATTTTTTCAAACAGAAGCGACGTGTCAGCAACTACTATCTACGAACAACCTCTTAATGAACGCATCCGGACTTTTTTAAGACTGGAGTTTTTATTTGCGCGTGTTGACAGAGCCATGCAATTTGACGATGAGCTCAGTCATCGTGATGCCATTGACGCCATGCTCAGTATTTTGTCGGTGTTTGAGCGTAATGACTTAAAGGCCGAGGTATTAAAGGAAGTTGAGCGGCTGATCACCAATCTGACAGCACTGGAAAATCTGGCCGGTGTCGATCGTACCGCTCTGGACAGTCTGCTCGGTGAACTGGATCAAACGCTGGATGCCTTACAATTACGTAAATCAGGTGTTGGCCAGGCACTAAAAGAAAATGATTTTTTATACAGCATTCGTCAACGCTCTAGTATTGCCGGCGGTACCTGTGATTTTGATTTACCGGCCTATCATTTTTGGTTACAACATACCCCAGTAGCAGACCGAATCACTCAGTTGCACTTTTGGCTGGAGCAATTTGTCGCGGTCAGAGCAGCCATCGATATTAGTTTAAGATTGATCCGCAGTGGTACCGCATTCAGCGATACGCAAGCGGAAAACGGCTTTTTTCAGCGTAGTCTGGACAGTAACCAACCAACGCAACTCATTCGCGTACAAATTCCGGCAGATACCCGCTATTTCCCGGAAATCAGTGGTGGTAAACACCGTTTTACCGTGCGTTTTATGTTATTTGATATCAACCAGCGGCCACAGCAAATATCTGAGGATGTTGCCTTTCGGCTCAGCTGTTGCAGTATGTAGTGATGATGAAAGTAAATTGCCCGAGCTGCGGTCGTAAAGTTATTTGGTCTGAAGACAATGCTTTCCGGCCCTTTTGCAGCGAACGTTGTAAGTTAATTGATCTCGGTGAATGGGCGGCGGAAAACCACCGCATCGCCGGCGACCCGGTTATCGATCCCAACGACCCAGAGTATGACAAACACTAGGGCTTATTGATCGCTCATCTCCGCTTCTGTTGTGAGCTGAAAAATCGCCAATCAAGGCGCGAGGAGAGCTGTTTGTGAGATACATCCCTGTATCTCACCCCTTTGGGGCTTAAGCTCAAAAACGCTCCCGACGTTTTTGTAGTTATTCTAAACAAACAACGAGCAACGCAGAGTGGCGTTTTTTCAGCCACAACCCGAAGGGCTGGGACTATTTTTGCGCCCGACTGCGTTGTATGAAATACATCCCTGTATTTCACCGCTTCACGGCCAGCAAAGCTGTTCAAATGGGTTCCAGACCCATTTGTCAATCGTTTATGTAGAATAACTACACAGCACGATTTCCGCCTTGTCGAACACGAAAACAGCCACCAGCAGTAGTGGAGATAAGAGATAAACAAGCCCTAGACCTGAAAGTAATTTTTGATGGCGGTAACAATTGCGCCGTTGGCGGCCGGGAAATCGTGTTGTTCTAATTCGGCCAGCGGACACCACTTAATTTGCTGGCCCTCGCGGCCATGTACTTCTCCGCTGAAACGCTCCACCAGCCAGACATCCAACGTTACCTTACGATCAGTATAATCATGGTCGATTTGCAGTAAGTCCCGGGCATCCAGTACCTGTAACCCGACTTCTTCGTTTAATTCCCGCTTTAAAGCCGCCAGACGGCTCTCATCAGCTTCGCGTTTACCACCGGGAAATTCCCACCGATCTCCCTGATGCTGATGCGCCTGACGGCGGGCAATTAAAATTTGTTTATCGGCGTTAACAATTACGCCAACCGCGACCTGCAAATGCTGCATCAGTTTTTAACGAGCTTGAATAAAGTGCCGCAATACGGACAGCGCACTTCGTCTTGATCTTCAAGCGACAAATAAACGCGTGGATGTGAATTCCACACCGCCATTTCCGGCAGTGGGCAACACAAAGGCAAGTCTTCCGGGCGGATTTGATAATACTTATCAATATTGGCTTGTTTAGCGTCCATCATCCGCTCCAGAAAGCTTAAATTGGTAAATCCAGCATTCGTTGCAGCGCCAGTTTGGCCTGCGCGGCAGTGACTTCATCAACCGATACCTGATTAACCACATGACCTTCGACCAGATTTTCCAGCACCCATGCTAAATGCTGCGGATCGACGCGGAACATGGTCGAACACATGCACACGGTCGGTGACATAAAGTGCACTGATTTCCCCTGTGACTCAAACTGCTCATGTAGCCGGTTCACCAGATTTAATTCGGTACCGACCAACCAACGCGTGCCGGGCGCACTGTCAGCAATGGTGCGGACGATGTATTCGGTCGAACCGACATAATCCGATTTCTGACAGACTTCAAAGCTGCATTCCGGATGTGAAATCACTTTAGTTTCCGGGTATTTGGCGAGGAAGTTATCAATCTGCACTGGCTGGAACATCTGATGCACTGAGCAAAAGCCTTTCCAGAGGATCATCTTGGCGTTTTTCAGCGCTTCCGGGGTCAGGCCACCCAGGGGTTTATCGAAATCCCAGACCACCATTTCTTCCAGCGGAATACCCATTTTAAAGCCAGTATTACGGCCTAAATGTTGATCCGGAAAAAACAGCACTTTTTCACGCTGCGCAAATGCCCAATCGAGCACATGCGGCGCATTGGTAGAGGTGCAAACAATACCGCCGTGTTTGCCGCAAAATGACTTCAGATCAGCGGCCGAATTAATATAGGTAATCGGCGTCACCAGTTCATCAGGCTCAAAGACTTCTGCCATTTCCTGCCAGGCGCGATCAACATTGACCCGATTGGCCATATCGGCCATCGAACATCCCGCCGCCATATCCGGCAAAATCGCTATCTGATCCGGCCGCGACAAAATGTCAGCCACTTCTGCCATAAAATGCACACCACAAAATACGATGTATTTGGCATCGGATGCCGCCGCATTGCGTGATAATTTCAGCGAATCACCGGAATAATCGGCATGTTTGAAGACTTCATTACGCTGATAATGGTGGCCCAGAATGACCAGATCCTCACCTAAAGCCTGCTTGGCTTCGATAATGCGCTGATCGCATTCGGCGTCATCCAGCGAAAAATATTCCTCAAAAGGAATTGGGCTGCTTGCCAGTTCTGTTGCCACTTTCGTCCTCCTCATCCGCCGCTTACGATGGTTGTTTTAACTTTCAACAACCGGCGCTTTACGCAGTCGGATATTAAGTTCTTTCAGTTGCTCATCGTTCACTGGGCTGGGTGCATTGGTCAGCAAACATGCTGCTGACTGGGTTTTTGGAAACGCCATGACATCGCGAATTGAAGCGGAACCGGTCATTAGCATCGCCAGGCGATCCAAGCCAAAGGCCAAACCACCATGCGGCGGGCAACCAAATTTCAATGCCTGTAACAAGAAACCGAATTTTTCTTCAGCTTCTTCGGCGCCAATACCTAGCAGTTCAAACACTTGTTTCTGCACATCATTTTTAAAGATACGCATTGAACCACCGCCAAGCTCAGTACCATTCAGCACCATATCATAGGCTCTGGATAAGCATTTACCCGGGTCAGTTTTCAGCAAATCCATATCCGCTTCGCGCGGCGCGGTAAACGGATGATGCAAGGCATACCAGCGCTGAGTTTTTTCATCCCATTCAAACATCGGGAATTCGACGACCCACAGTGGTTGCCAGCCATGTGCAACCATATCCAGATCATGTCCCAGTTTGACACGCAAAGCGCCCAGAGATTCATTTACAACGCTGGCTTTATCAGCACCGAAGAATACCAAGTCACCTGTTTGCGCTTCAGTGCGCTGCATAATGGCCTCAACGACATCATCAGGCAGGAACTTCAGAATCGGTGATTGCAGGCCTTCGCGGCCAGCGGCTAAATCGTTGATCTTGATATAAGCGAGGCCTTTGGCGCCATAAATACCGACATATTTGGTGTAATCATCAATTTCTTTCCGGCTCAGACTATTACCACCCGGGACCCGTAATGCGGTCAC
>DASSWO010000179.1:0-8247 GCA_035704795.1 Methylophaga sp.
TGACGATGCACCAGATTTTGGCGCGGCATCGGATGGCGATGGTGATCGCAATATGATTCTCGGCAAACAATTTTTTGTCACCCCTTCTGACAGTCTGGCAATTATCGCCGCTAATGCTGAATTGATTCCAGCCTATCAAAAAGGCTTAAAAGGTATTGCCCGCTCAATGCCGACCAGTCAAGCAGCAGATCGGGTGGCCGAAGCACTGAATATTCCGTTATTTGAAACACCAACCGGCTGGAAATTTTTCGGTAATTTGCTTGATGCCGGCATGGCTACTTTGTGCGGTGAAGAAAGCTTTGGCACCGGCTCCGATCATATTCGCGAAAAAGACGGCCTGTGGGCAGTGCTTTGCTGGCTGAATATCCTGGCGGCTAGACAGCAGTCGGTTGCCGCAATTGCTGAGCAACACTGGCAAAAATTTGGCCGTAATTATTATACCCGCCATGATTACGAAGCCGTGCCGTCTGATAAAGCGGAATTGTTGGTTAAACAACTGCACGAAAAATTACACAAATTACCGGGGAAAATCTTTGGTGATCGTACGGTACGGTTTGCCGATGATTTCAGTTACCGGGATCCGGTCGATGACAGTTTTGCTGATCATCAAGGTATTCGTATTGGTTTTGATGATGGGGCGCGGATGATTTTCCGTTTATCTGGCACCGGTACTGAAGGCGCAACCTTAAGGGTTTATATCGAGAAATACGAAGATTCGCCGGATAAATTATTGCAAGATTCGCAAACGGCATTGAGTGATTTGATTGAGCTTGCCGATGCGCTGGCGCAAATCAAATTATTGACCGGCCGTGACCAACCCACCGTTATTACCTGAGGAAATATGCAACCACTTATTCTAGGTTCCAGTTCACCTTACCGCAGTGAATTACTGGCAAAGCTTCATTTGCCGTTTACCACCGCCTCACCGAATATTGATGAATCGCCGTTAATCGGTGAATCACCGGCCCAGTTGGTATTGCGTCTTGCCGAAAACAAAGCCCGCAAAGTGGCTGAAAAAAATTTATCAGCACTGGTCATTGGCTCAGATCAGGTTGCCGTTTTAGAAGGCGACATTCTGGGTAAACCGGGTACCGCTGAAACTGCAATTGAACAATTACAGGCAGCCAGTGGCAAAACTGTCACTTTTCTGACTGGTCTGGCTTTATATAACGCTGCCAACCAGCAAATGCAGTCATTAGTCGAACCGTTTGAAGTCACATTCAGAAACTTGTCGTTGGCGCAGATCCAGCGTTATGTTGAACTTGAACAGCCACTCGATTGTGCCGGCAGCTTTAAATCGGAAGGTTTGGGGATAAGCTTATTCAGTGAACTCAGAGGCAGTGATCCCAATAGTCTTATCGGGCTGCCTCTGATCCGGCTGATAGATTTGCTCGCCGCTCAGGGCATCAACGTTTTAGGCTGATTTTATTGAGCAGGTGCCATTTTATCGGCATTTGATGCCGCCGCTGCCTGGGCAGCCAGATTGTTCATGGTACGCGCCATCAATTGACGTGCAGCGCGTGAACGCATGGTTTTTTTCATGCCTTCTGTTAACGCGGTATCAACTTCATTTTCAGCCAACAACTCACCCAGCTTATCCAGATGCGTTTCACAACCCGTCATGATGTCATTCGCATTTTGCTGCGCATCTTTACCGGATTTACTGGCACTCAGCCGGCTTTCCATCATGCATTTGTTGTAGCTTGTGATATGGCCGGACATAGCTTGCTGAGCTTCCTCAGGCATATCAGCCGGTATTTTATTGGCCTCAGCAAAGCTGATAATCGGCAGACTGAGTAATAAAGCGGCGCTGATGCTGACAAAGGTTTTTTTCATTATTTTTCTCCGAATATATTTTTTTGCAACAGTTATGACAGGTTTCATTTTCAAATTATCCCACTGCCGGCCGATACTATACACTTTGCATTTTATTGTCTGCCGGTGTGATGCGCCGGCCCAGCGTTTATAAGGTGTGTATGTCGGTTTTGGAAGATCAGCGCTATTTGCAAATTCAGCAGTGGTTACAGGGTATTTTTGCCGGTCAGCAATTTACCGTCACCAGCGCATCCAGCGATGCCAGTTTCCGGCGTTATTTCAGGGTTAACACAACCGATGACAGCTGGATTATTATGGATGCCCCGCCCGCTCATGAAAACATCGAGCCGTTTATCCGAATTGGCAAGTTGCTGGCAGCACATGATTTGCCGGTACCGGTAATTTTCCAGCAAAATCTGGAGCTAGGCTTTTTACTGCTCAGTGATCTGGGCAATACGTCATTTTTGTCGATGCTCAATCAGAATTCGGTGCAGGGTCTGTATAAACAGGCCATCGACGGTATTGTGCAAATGCAGTTAATTAGCAAACCTACAGATTTACCGGCCTATGATGCAGCGTTGCTGGGCAATGAGCTGGCATTATTTGATCAGTGGTTTTTAGGCCGCCATTTAGGCCTTGATAAACCTGATTTTGTTGATGATTTATACGCGTTTTTAATATGTGAAGCACAACAGCAACCTCAGGCGTTTGTTCACCGTGATTATCACTCTCGTAATCTGATGCTACAGCCAGATGGTTCGCCAGGCATTATTGATTTTCAGGATGCCGTTTGGGGGCCTGTTACTTATGACTTAGTCTCTTTATTACGTGATGTCTATATTCAATGGCCACAATCGCTGGTACTGAATTTTTTAAGTTATTACCGGCAACAGGCGATTCAACACCATATTTTTGACGAATCGGTCACCATGCCACAGATTCAACGCTGGTTTGACTTAATGGGCTTGCAACGCCATTTGAAGATATTAGGGATCTTTTGTCGCCTTAATTACCGTGACAATAAACCCAACTATTTAAATGACTTAGCATTGACACTTAATTATGTTTACGAAGTATGCTCACAGTATTCTGAGTTAACTGAATTGCACGAATATCTGCAACAACCTGCTATCAAAGATCGTATTTTATGAAAGCGATGATCCTCGCAGCTGGCCGTGGTGAGCGGTTAAGACCTCTGACTGACCATACCCCAAAACCATTGCTCAAAGCTGGTGACAAACCGTTGATTGTGTATCTGATAGAGAGACTGGTAGCGGCTGGTTTTAATGAACTTATCATTAATTACGCCCATCTGGGAGAGCAGTTTCCCAAAGCGCTTGGTGATGGTTCAGGTTGGGGCGCCAGTATTAGTTATTCACCGGAATTAAACGGCGGCCTTGAAACCGCTGGCGGCATTATTCATGCCCTGCCATTACTGGGCAATGAACCATTTCTGGTCGTCAATGGTGATATCTGGACCGATTTTGATTTCGCCAAGCTGCAAAATTGCCTGCGTCATGACACGCTGTGTCATTTGATTTTAGTCCCCAATCCGATACAGCATCCAGATGGTGATTTTTATCTTGATGATAATAATCAACTACATGCCGAAGGGGCTGAAAAGTTTACTTTCAGCGGCATTGGGGTTTACCGCCCTGAGTTATTCATTGGTTTAGCTGAGGGTAAAAGACCTTTAAAGCCACTGCTGCTTGGTGCAATGCAACAAAATCGGGCAACGGGTGCATTTTATGAAGGTGACTGGTCTGATATCGGTACTGCTGAGCGACTGATGGCGCTTGCCAGCCAATTACAAAATTAAAGGCTGAATTCGCCACCAACTTTTCTTAAAATAAACTTAGAGGCTGATTCAGAAAAAAGCACTAACCAATCTGGTAATACTTCAGATTTGAGCGGTTTAATATCTGACTCTTACTTTGATTTAACAATCGAAAATTATGCGCAAAGGAATTCTAATAACGCTTTCTGTGCATGCAAACGATTTTCTGCTTCCTGCCAAATCACGCTTTGTGGACCATCAATGACCTCTGCCGTCACTTCTTCACCACGATGTGCCGGCAAGCAGTGCATAAATAAGGCATCTTTTTCTGCCAAAGCCATCAATTCAGCATTGACCTGAAATCCGGCAAACGCTAATTCACGTTTACGCTGCTCTACTTCCTGGCCCATGCTTGCCCAGACATCGGTAACCAGTAAATCGGCACCTTTGGCAGCTGCTTTGGGATCATTCAACATCTGAATATCAGCATCCACCGACTCAACAATTTCGGTCAACGGTTCGTAGCCTTCTGGGGTCGCAATATTGAGCCTAAAACCAAATTGCTGCGCCGCATTGATATAGGAATGACACATATTATTGCCATCACCAATCCAGGCCACCGTTTTACCTTTAATATCGCCCCGCACTTCGAAATAGGTTTGCATATCGGCCAGTAGCTGGCAGGGATGAAACTCGTCCGTCAGCGCGTTAATAACTGGTACTGAAGAATTTTTAGCGAAAGTTTCTACTTTGGCATGTTCAAAAGTGCGAATCATGACTGCATCGACCATGCTGGAAATCACTCGTGCTGAATCTTCTATAGGTTCACCGCGACCTAACTGCGTGTCATCTGGTGACAGAAAAATTGAACCGCCACCAAATTGCACCATGGCTGATTCAAACGATACCCGGGTACGGGTTGAGGATTTTTCAAAAATCATCGCCAGCACTTTATTTTTCAGCGGTTGATAATCCTCACCACGCTGATGCATTTGTTTGAGTTCAATCGCCCGGTGAATCAGGGTGTTCAGTTCAGCAGGATTCAGATCCAGCAGGGTTAAAAAATGTCTCATTATCAGGCAACACTCTCAACAGGATGTTCGGTCAGAAACGCGCTGACCAGCGCACTGACTTTATCAACGATTAAATCCGCTTCTTCAGCAGAGAGAATCATAGGCGGTAATAAACGGATCACTTTATCGGCAGTAACATTTATCAGTAAATGCTCAGCCAACGCGGCTTTAACCAACGCGCCGCAAGGCTGATTTAACTCAATACCGATCATAAACCCGGCTTGGCGAATCGATTTAACACCGGCCAAATTGCCAATTTTGGTTTTAAAGCCGGCTAACATTTTTGGTGCCAGTTTATTGACATTATCAATCAAATGTTCGGATTCAATCGTTTCCAATACCGTCAGTGCGACACGTGCAGCCAAGGGGTTACCACCAAAAGTAGAACCATGATTACCTGCCTCCAGTACACCCAATGCCGGTCCGGCAGCAAGGCAAGCACCTATAGGCACACCATTACCCAGCGCTTTTGCCAATGTCATTACGTCCGGCTTAACATGCTCGTGATGTTGAAAGGCAAACCATTTACCGGTACGGCCAATTCCCGACTGCACTTCATCAAGCATCATCAGCAATTTACGCTGTGTGCATAACTGTCGAACCTCATGAAGATACTCAATATCCGGTACCTTGATACCGCCCTCGCCCTGCACGGGCTCCAGCAGGACGGCAACGGCTTCCGGCCAATGGCTAATCGCCATACGCAATGCATCAATATCATTGTACGGAACACGAACAAACCCAGGTACCAGAGGCCCAAAACCAACCTGAACTTTGGTATTACCAGTTGCTGTAAGCGTTGCCATGGTCCGGCCGTGAAAACTGCCATCCATAACAATTATTACAGGCTTCTCTATGCCTTTCTGATGACCATATTTGCGCGCCAGCTTAATCGCAGCTTCGTTGGCTTCTGCACCGGAGTTACAGAAAAAAACCTGTTCCATACCAGATATAGCCGTCAATTTATCAGCCAGTTTTTGCTGCATTTCGATGTGATAGACATTCGATGTGTGGATCAGCGTTTTGGCCTGATCGCAGATTGCTTCGGTAATTTTGGGATGACAATGGCCTAAATTAACTACAGCAATGCCACTGAGTGCATCGAGATAGCGCTCACCCTTATCATTGATCAGCCAGGCACCTTGTCCTTGCTTGAATGTTATATCTAAACGACCATATGTCGGCATGACAGTGTTGGTCATGGCTTTTACTCCCTGCCTTTCAGGCAATAACCCAGACGGCAATATTTTTTGCCGCTAACAAACGAAAAATGGCAGTTTCATTAGAAACTGCCATATCCGAGTATTACGTAATTTATTCAGGCGCATCAATGCGCCATAAACTTATACCGCGTAGTTGGCGGCAACAAACTCCCAGTTGACCAGTGACCAGAAAGATTCCAGATATTTTGGTCGTGCATTACGATAATCAATGTAATAAGCATGTTCCCAAACATCACACGTCAGCAATGGTGTTTGACCAGCAGTCAATGGGCAGCCCGCGTTACTGGTGTTTACAATCTCAATGCTGCCATCGGCATTTTTCACAAGCCAGGTCCAGCCTGAACCAAAGTTGGTTGCTGCTGATTTGCTGAATTGCTCTTTGAATTCAGAAAAAGAACCAAATTTACTATCAATAGCATCTGCCAACGCACCTTCGACAGCATCTTTGCCATTTGGTGTCATGCAGTTCCAGTAAAAGGTGTGATTCCAAACCTGTGCTGCATTATTAAAAATGCCACCACTGGATTTTGTAATAATGTCTTCCAGGGTTTTGCCTTCAAACTCGGTGCCTGGCACCAGGTTATTCAAGTTGTTCACATAAGTTTGGTGATGTTTACCATAATGATATTCAATTGTTTCGGCGGAAATATGGGGTTCCAGCGCATTGTTCGCGTATGGAAGTGGTGGCAGTTCAAAAGCCATGTTAAATCTCCTTGATTAATTCCGAAAATAGACCGATAAGTCTAAGCGAGACGGGGTGTTATGGCAAGTTTTAGACCGAAATATTCCCGTGAGAAAACAAGCTATCATCAGCATTCAAAAGCATCATCCCCATCAAAACAGCATCTTCACGACCCTGCATAGATGGATAATAACCACGCCTTATGGACATTTCGTTAAAACCCGCCGACAAATACAGTTCTTGTGCGCGACGATTACTGCGCCTGACTTCTAATATCATCAGGTTTGAGCCGCGTAAGCTGACGGCATCAATCACTGCATTCAGTAATTGTCGGCCCAATCCACACCCTTGTTTGTCTGGACGCACACATATATTGAGTAAATGCGCCTCATCAAGCACATGTTGTACCAACGCATAGGCGATAATTTGCTGGTCTTCATATACTTTCCAACCCTGATAGCCTGCATCCAGACTGTCCTGAAAGTTTTTCAGGCTCCAGGGAAACTGATTGGCTTCTCTTTCAATGGCATGAATCGCTGGTAAATCGCTGGCCAGCATCGGGATGAGTTTAATACTCATCGAAGGTGCTGTTGCAATTGACAAATCACAGCCCAGACATCGGCTTTACGCGATGGCTGTTTAATCAAATCAGCTGGTGAAGGCAGCAAATTGCAGTGACTTCGCAGATCAGGCAACAACTCTAGGGGCAGATCACCAAAAATTAAAATTTGCGGTGACACGGACAGATTTGCTGGCAATGATGGCAAAACAGCGGCATCGCATTGCTCGATACGCAGACCCAGTTCAGCCAGCGTTTTAAAAATGTTGGCCATTAACTGTTGTTCTGCCGGGCTTTGTGTTTCAGAACAACAAATCAACAGTTCGGTGTCGCTGTTAAATTGGGCCTGTGTCGTTTCGCTCTCAACGGATACTTGTCTAGCAGGTATTGCTAGTTCAGCGTTCGTTTCCAGTCCGGTATTTTCACGTCGTTGCCAGATAGAAATACCCAGTTTTTCCAGTGTCCACCTTTTTTGTTCAGATAGCTGCATTAAATTTAAACCTGCGGATGCGCTCGTTCAGGACCTAACAACATTTTGTTCAGGGCATTGATATAGGCTTTAGCTGAAGCAATAACAATATCGGTATCAGCACCTTGTCCACTGACAATACGCCCGCCTTTTTCCAGCCGCACGCTGACTTCACCCTGTGAATCGGTACCGCTGGTAATATTGCTCACCGAATACAGTTGTAATTCGGTACGGCTTTGCACAATCGATTCAATGGCCTTAAAGACTGCATCAACGGGTCCGCTACCGCACATTTGTGTTTGGATTTCCTGTTCATCAACTTCCAGGGTGACGGTTGCCAGTGGTGTTTCACCTGTTTCACTGCATACCTTCAGCGCGACAAGGCGTACTCGCTCATTTTCTACTGCCAGCGCATCGCTAACCAGCGCCTGTAAGTCTTCGTCGAAGACTTCGTGCTTTTTGTCAGCCAGTTCTTTAAATCGGGTAAATGCGGCGTTTACTTCGGTTTCTGAATCCAGTTCGATACCGAGCTCTTTCAAACGTGCCCGGAAGGCATTGCGGCCCGAGTGTTTGCCCAGCACCATGCGATTGGTATTCCAGCCAACATCTTCGGCGCGCATGATTTCGTAGGTTTCGCGGTTTTTCAACA
>DASSWO010000222.1:0-7065 GCA_035704795.1 Methylophaga sp.
GGCATCAATGCAGGGTAATCCTGGGATTGCGCTGGGTAATGCCTATGGTTCTAATATTACCAATATAGCGTTAATTCTCGGTATAACCGCATTGTTGAGTCCAATTGCTGTGCACTCTCAAGTGCTTCGTAAAGAAATGCCTATTTTGATTGCCGTCACAGCATTGGCCGCTTTTCAACTCGCCGATGGCCAATTATCCCGCATTGACGCCGTTGTCTTGATGATAGTGTTTTTTGTACTGTTGGGGTGGAGTATTTATCAAGGTATGAACGGTAAAGTCGATGCACTGGGTGATGAAATGCTGGGCGAAGTTGATAGCTATGATATGCCGCTTAAAAAGGCCATAACCTGGTTAATCATTGGACTGGTAGTGTTGGTTTTAAGCTCGCGTTTATTGGTGTGGGGGGCCGTAGATATTGCGGTAGCTTTGGGGGTCAGTGATTTAATTATTGGTTTGACCATCGTTGCTATTGGAACCTCGTTGCCGGAACTGGCTTCATCGTTGATCGCGGTAAAAAAAGGGGAGCACGACATTGCGCTGGGAAATATAATTGGCTCAAATCTATTTAATACGCTGGCGGTAGTTGGTATCGCGGGACTTATCAGTCCAATGGCGGTAGAGCCGGATATTCTGCGGCGTGATGTTGCGGTTATGGCCGGTTTAACCATTATGCTATTTATATTTGCATATGGTTTCCGGGGTCCGGGCCGTATCAATCGAATTGAAGGTGGTTTATTGCTCACCACATTTGTTGCGTATACAACATACCTTATTTCCACCGTCATTTTATAATCCACTAACCATCTGATTAAGAGAGGCAATATGTTTAAAGCATATGCAGCAATGCAAGCAGGGGCCGAACTGGAATTAATCGAATTTGAGCCAGCTCCGATTGGCGCTGATGAAGTTGAAATTGAGGTTGAGAGTTGTGGTCTGTGTCATAGCGATCTGAGCATGATCGACAATGAATGGGGCATGACCACTTACCCACTGATTGCCGGCCATGAAGTAATTGGCCTTATTCGTGACAAGGGCGCTGCGGTCAGTCAGTTTAAAATTGGCCAACGGGTAGGACTGGGTTGGTTTAAAGGCTTTTGTAATCATTGCAGTGCTTGTCAGCAAGGCGATCATAATCTTTGTACGACAGCAGATATGACTATTGTCGGTCATCATGGCGGCTTTGCCGATAAAGTCCGTGCCAAAGCCAATTCTGTAGTGCCATTACCAGATGGCATTGATCCACTCAGTGCCGGACCCATGTTTTGCGGTGGCATCACCGTATTTAATCCGTTGGTACAATTTAATTTACCACCGACCAGCAAAGTCGGCGTGATTGGTATTGGCGGCCTGGGCCATATTGCCCTGCAATTTTTGAATGCCTGGGGCTGTGAGGTAACCGCATTTACCTCCAGTGAAGCCAAAATGCAGGAAGCCAAATCACTGGGTGCCCATCACACCATTGATTCGCGTGATCCAAAAGCATTGGAAGAGGCGGCAGGGCAGTTTGATCTGATTATCTCCACTGTGGCGGTGAAACTGGACTGGAATGCCTATTTAAATACGCTGGCACCCAAAGGCCGTCTGCATTTTGTAGGCGCAACACTGGAGCCGCTGGATCTGAATGTATTCAATCTGATTATGGCGCAGCGAAGCGTGTCCGGCACGCCATCAGGCAGTCCGGAAACTACCCGGAAAATGCTTGATTTTGCCCGGTTGCATGATATCAAACCGCAGATTGAAACCTTCGCGATGCGCGATATCAATCAGGCGATCCAGCATCTGCGTGATGGCAAAGCCCGTTACCGGATCGTGCTGAAAAACTAGAAGGATTGTTTATCTCTGATAGCCAGCTATGCAGGCGAAGATAGCGTTACACTAAGTGGGCCCACATATCGTGCTCGTCGGCATCTTCAAATTCGACTTGCACGATATCGCCAACGGTTAGATGCGTCGCGTTATCAATAAACACTAAACCGTCGATATCGGGCGCATCGGCGCGGCTGCGGCCCACGGCACCTTCTTCTACAACTTCATCAATAATCACCCAGTCGCGTTTACCAATTTTTTGTTGCAGGCGCTGGGCACTGATTCCAGCTTGTTTGGCCATAAAGCGGGCCAGCCTTTGTTCTTTAACTTCTTCTGGCACCGGATCGGGTAATTCATTGGCGACTGCGCCCTCGACCGGCGAATATTTAAAAGCGCCAGCTTTATCGAGTTGGGCGGCCTCAAGGAAATCCAGCAGTTCTTCAAACTCGGCTTCCGTTTCACCGGGAAAACCAACAATAAAAGTGCTGCGAAGGGTGATGTCCGGGCAGATTTTACGCCAGGCGTGAATACGCTCCAGATTATTCTGAGTAGAAGCCGGGCGCTTCATCAATTTCAGAATACGCGGACTGGCATGCTGAAACGGAATATCGAGATACGGCAGGATTTTGCCTTCCGCCATCAGTGGAATGACATCGTCAACATGCGGGTAGGGATAAACATAATGCATTCTTACCCAGATGCCGAGTTCACCCAGTGCTTTGGCGAGCGACGTAAAACGGGTCGCTATTTGTTCGTCTTGCCAGGTGTATTCGGCGTATTTCAGATCAACACCGTAGGCACTGGTATCTTGCGAAATAACTAATATTTCTTTAACGCCCGCATCTGCCAGGCGTTTGGCTTCGGCAATCACCTGATTCACTGGCCGGCTGACCAGATCGCCGCGCATCGATGGAATAATGCAGAATGTGCAGCGGTGATTACAGCCTTCAGAAATTTTCAGATAGGCATAATGGCGCGGCGTCAATTTGATGCCTTCAGGTGGCACCAGACTGGTAAACGGATCATGTGGCTGTGGCAAATGTTTATGTACAGCGCTGACCACTTCTTCCAACGCATGGGCGCCAGTGATTTCGAGCACCTGTGGATGTTTTTCGCGAATACTGTTATCGCGACTGCCCAGGCAGCCGGTAACGATAACCTTGCCGTTTTTGGCAATGGCTTCACCAATGCTGTCCAGCGATTCTTCGACGGCTGAATCAATAAAACCGCAGGTATTCACCACTACTAAATCGGCATCATCGTAACTATTGGAGATGTCATAACCTTCGGCGCGTAACTTGGTAATGATGCGCTCGCTGTCGACCAATGCTTTGGGACAACCGAGACTGACAAATCCGACTTGGGGGGCTTTCATAAAAACTGACCTGAAATCAAAAAACTGGCGCGTATTCTATCTTGTTTCAGTCGATTGCCGGTTAAAAAGATTGGGTTTGATATAGCTGAATTTTCAGGTTAACCGGCCAATCGTCTATTTCGAGGCCGGCTTTTTGTTTGAGATGGTTAATAAATTGTTGTTTGTCTGGCAGTTGCTGCCAGACTTGCGGTAAAAACGTCGCATGTTTATTGCCGGACGTTAAAATCACGCCATCAATACCTGGGGTTAGCTTATTCAGCAAATCCTGCTGATCTTTTACAAATAAAGGCTGGGGATTCTCGATCACGGCCAAATGCAGTTGGCAATGGGCCCATTCGGTGGGTGACAGCGGCGGAAAACGTTCGTCATTAAAGGCGGCCGAAAAACCATTATGATTTGCATCCTCGGCCAGTGGCCGATTTGCTACCAGAGTCCCTGTACAGCCGCGGAATTCGTTTTGTTTGTAAATGCTGACAAAACACGCGCCCAACTCCCGTAAAGCCATTGGCAAGTGACTGATATCGGGTTTTGGGGGCCGGTCATATTGCAGACCGAATTCGATTGCCGCCGCCGCGATATCTTTAAGTTGATGTTGTTCGGCCAGCGTGAGGGTATTCATTGACTGCAATTACTCAAATAAATACGCTCCATACCCCACCACGCTGTCCTTTTTGCCGGCAGTGTCACCGGAATTACACAAGCTAAGCACTTTGCCCTGTAGTTGCTGCTGCCGGGCATACGCCAGGAATCCACGAATACCGATGCAGCCGCAGGCACGGTAAGGATCAATATCATGTTTATCGAGACTGATAATGGCCTGTGTGGTGAACTGATCAATTCGGCGTGCGCTTTCATAATCCAGATAATGGCTTAAATCCGAACTGATAACAATCAATGTGTCGTCAGCACCATCGACCGCGGCGTCAATAATCGCGACGATCAGCTCAGGACTGGCATCACCGGTGACGATGGGCAAGATGGAAAATTGTTCGAGAACAAACTGTAAAAAGGGCAGTTGTACTTCCAGACAATGCTCATTTTCATGAACATTATCAAGGAATTGCACACCTTCAATATCAGCTAGTCGGGCAATGCCGGCTTTATCCAGGGCAACGCTGCCTAATGGCGTTGCAAAATAATCCGCACTGGAAATAGCCACACCACGAAAGGGCAAACGATGTGACGGTCCTATCATCACGACGCGACGAATGTTTTCGGCATGATGCCGTAATGATTGATAAGCTTTGGCAGCAACTTTGCCGGAATACACATAACCGGCATGCGGCACAATCAACGCTTTAGGATGATAATGATTGTTCTGGGGTAGTGATTCGAATTGCTCGCTGAGCAAGTTTTCAAGTTCAGTAGCCCGCGCGGGATAAAATAATCCGGCAACTGCACTTGGGCGAATGGTCGGGCGAATCGTATTCATGACAATCCTCCTCATTCTGGCGTGTGATTAAAGCTGTGCCGACAGTCAGAGCACCGGCTGGACAGCCTCCGTGCCGGAAAGTCGTTCTGGCCATTTCCGAGCATCGGATCACTGAGTATCTTCTCCCTTTCAGATAAATTCAACTGTCTGTTTTAACTGGAGAATTGGTCATCGATGTGACCCTGGTGTCAGCCCTTGATGGGCAAGGATTTCATCCTACTCACTACCTGCATAATCACAATAATGGTCATGTGCAATCTAATTTATCTCGTCGATTTTACAAATTGCATGGTGGTCAGCGCGGCTTTTATTTTGTGCAGAGAAAGGCGTTTTAGTTTTGGACAACGACTATGTCTAAATGAATACAAGTTGTTTGCTTGAACTGTGGTGTTATTAATCGATTACCTGCCAATGTAATTGCCAATTCGACCCATTGTAGCCGCTGCAAAATGCCCATTTTTAACGATAAGCCCATGTTTTGAATGCCTAATTGTTTACCCGATTGCAGCAGGAAGATCAATTACCGTTGTAGGTCGATTTCTGGGCAGCGTGGTGTGGCCCTTGCCGCCAAATGGTGCGTGTGTTTGCGCAGGCAGCCAGTCAACTTGAACCTAAGCCTCGGCTGGCAAAAATCAATACTGAGGATGAACCGGATCTGGCGGGGCGCTTTAAGATACGTCATATCCAGACATTGATTTTATTTAAAAAAAGTCGGTTTGTAGCACGCAGGCTGTTGCGCAATAGGCTTGAGTAACACCCTGCACTCGATATGACAGTTTATATGACGTAAGGGTTATATTGCTGGTCAGGCTTTACCTTTTTGCAATAAAACTTCGTACTCTTCCATGGTGATCATGCCGCCTTCTGCTGCCACGCGCAGCCGTTCAGTATCGGAAATCACATCCTGCACGGCATCCAGCCGTTTCCAGACTGCCATCGGTGTAGGACAGTCTGTTTTTGGTACATAGCCAGATCTCTCAATGCGTTTATAGCGATGGATATAGCGCGGACAATTCTGAAACATATCTTCGACGGTGACTTTGACCACCAGTTCGGCCTCATGAAATAGCGCTAAATCAGCGGGATCACGGCTGAGTTCAGCGGTGCCATGTACGCGCACCCGGTGTGGCGTCTCAAAGTCGATAAATAACATCCCGACTTTTTGATTGGCATCGATATTACCCATCGATAAATACATGCCATTGCCGTCGAGACTTGGGAAGGCCAGCGTTTTTTCATCGAGTACTTTGACAAAACCAACGTCGCCGCCTTTATGGGAGCAGGTCGGAAAGCCACGATGATCGACGGTCGATAAAAAGAAAAAATCACGGCTTTCGATAAATGCCTGATGTTGATCCGTTACTGTTTCGGTCAAAATCGCCTCGCTGACCCGGTCAGCCAGTTTTTCTTTATCAAATTCCTGTTGAAGCTTACGATGTTGTGCGCCGTATAGTTTGCTCATAATTGCCTCGTTGCAATAAATTTGGGGTCATTTGAACAATAAGCTGACAGACTGTCAAACCCTAGCATTGCAGCCACGGACTGTGGTTGGCAAAACTTTGTTGCAGGTATGTAATTAGCGTTTCACAACGCTTTGGCAAATAACGGCTGCCCGGTGTGACAGCGTAAATACCAATGGTGTCATCGGTCTGAAAATCTTCAAGTACTTTTACCAAATCACCGTTATTGATGGCCTGATAACAAATAAAATCCGGCGAGCGTATCAGCCCACGACCGGCGATGGCAGCAGTACAAAGAAACTGACCATTATTTGCCAACATGCCACTTTCAACGGTGATTTCCAGTCGTTTGCCATCATCCTGAAAGAGCCAGTGTTGATGACGGCTTTGATAGTGCAGTGCGATATGATCTTTTGCCAAATCATTGGGATGTTTAGGCGTGCCATATTGTTTTAAATAGGTGGGGCTGGCACAGACCAGAATTCGGCTGTGTGACAGACGGCGGGCTTTGAAACTGGAATCGGCTAATTGGCCAATACGGATCGCCAAATCAAAGCCATCGGCTACCAAATCGACAAAACTATCGCTGAAATCCACATCCAATTGCAGTTGTGGGTGTTGTTGCTGAAAATCCAGCAACGCCGGCATTAAATGTTGCAAGCCAAAGGATAACGGCACAGCGATCCTTAAACGACCGCTGAGTTCTGATTGGCTATCGGCAACCTGGCTCTCCGCTTCGGCAATATCATCCAGTAATCTTAAGCAGGATTGGTAATAACGCTCACCAGCCTCGGTCAACGTTTGCCGGCGGGTGGTGCGTTGAAGCAGCGTCACATTCAATCGTTTTTCCAGTGCTTTTAAGCGGCGACTAACGGCCGATTTAACAGTATCCAATTGGTCAGCCGCCCTGCTGATACTGCCCGCCTCGACGATTCGCTTAAAGATTTGCATATCTTCAATGGCATTCATAATTGCGATTTATTGTTCTTTT
>DASSWO010000264.1:0-5671 GCA_035704795.1 Methylophaga sp.
CGTAGCCGGGGAGGACGTTAATCATGAAGTCACGTTTTAACCTGTTTTTACTAATTACGGTATTGGTGGCAATAACTGTCAGTGCTTCGGTGTTTACTGTCGACGAGCGTCAGCGCGTTATTTTGCTGGAACTTGGCCAAATTGAGCAGGCTGGTTTTGAGCCGGGTTTGCATTTTAAAATTCCGTTCGTTAATCAAGTGCTTCGTTTTGATGGCCGGATCCTTAGCATGGATGCGGAGCCTGCCCGTTATCTGACGGGTGAGAAAAAAAATGTCATCGTAGACTCGTTTGTTTTGTGGCGTATTTCTGACGTAGCGCAGTATTACCGAGCTATGGGCGGGGATGAAGAAAATGCCAAATTACGTTTATCACAAATAATCAAAGATGGTCTGCGTGCGGAATTCGGACGACGCACTATACAAGAGCTGGTGTCCGGTGACCGTGATGAGATGGTTGTCGATTTACTCAAAGAAGCGAATGTAATTGCATCGGATTATGGTATAAATATTGTTGATGTCCGTATCAAACGGATTGACTTACCACAAGAAGTAAGCGCCTCGGTATTTGCCCGTATGCAAGCGGAACGTGAGCGTGTTGCGAAAGATCTACGCTCTCGTGGTGCTGAAGAAGCAGAGAAAATTCGTTCGGATGCAGATCGGCAACGTACGGTACTTTTGGCTGAAGCACGTCGTCAAGCAGAGAAATTACGTGGTAATGGCGATGCTACTGCTACAGAAATTTATGCTGAAGCATATGGCCAAAATGAAGATTTCTACTCTCTTTACCGCCGATTGAACGCTTACCAGAATATCTTCCAAGGTGATGATTTACTGGTGATTGAGCCAACAGGGGATTTCTTCAGTCGTTTCAGTGATATCGAAACAACTGAAGAGTGAGTGACGTACTGATTCATAGCTTGTGGCTGGCTACGGCATTGATGTTAATTATTGAAGGCATCATGCCGTTTGTCAGTCCAACAGCATTTCGTCGGGCACTTTTACAAATCAGCAACATGCCGGATACGCAGTTACGCTGGATTGGTCTTGTCAGTATGTTGCTCGGACTGGCCGTTTTATATTGGGTAAATTGACGCTATGAGCATCAGAGAAAGCTGGCTGTTGCCAGAAGGTATCGATGAGTTGATGCCTAAAGAAGCTGCGCAGCTTGAAAAAATGCACCGGTTATTGGTGGATCGTATGCAAAGTTGGGGTTATCAGTTGGTTGTGCCCCCTTTAGTTGAATATTTAGATTCGCTGTTGACCGGAACCGCTAAAACTCTTGATTTACAGACATTTAAGCTTATTGACCAATTGTCAGGACGTCTGCTTGGCATTCGTGCCGATATGACACCGCAAGTGGCACGAATTGCTGCGCACCGGCTACGAGGCGAGTCCGATATATTGCGGCTTTGTTATATCGGCAGCGTGCTGCATACCTTGCCAGAAGGTCAGGCCAACTCGCGGAACCCCATTCAGTTGGGCGCAGAGATATACGGTCATGCCGGACCTGAAAGTGATATGGAAAGTATGCAGCTGATGGTTGAGCTTCTGCGAATCAGCGGCCTGCAAAGCTCTTTGTCATTGGATATCGGTCATGTTGGCATTTATCGTGGCCTAGCTGACGCGGCAGAGCTGGATGAACAGCAGGAGCAAGCGCTGTTTTTAGCTTTACAACGCAAAGCCAGTGCCGAGATCGAACAGTTACTTAACGATTTTAACTTACCGAAAAAACAGCAAGCTATGTTACGCGGTCTATCAGAGTTAAACGGTAACAGTGAGATTCTAAAAAAAGCCGAAAAGCTATTTGTGGATGCGCCAGAAGACGTAAAACAAGCGCTGTCTACACTGCAATCGTTGGCAGCGATGTTGGCTATCCGATTGCCTGACTTAAGCGTTAACTTTGATTTGGCAGAACTGCGTGGCTATCACTATCATACTGGCGTTGTTTTTGCTGCCTATCAGCCAAATTCTGCTCAGGCAATTGCCCTCGGTGGCCGGTACGATGATATCGGCGAAGATTTTGGTTATGCCCAACCGGCAACGGGGTTTAGTTTAGATTTGAAAAAACTGGTTACCCAATTCCCGGAAAATGATGACAATCGCGATAAAATATCAGTCGTTTGGACTGATGATAATGCCCAGCATGAAACAGTTAAGGCATTGCGTGAAGCAGGCCAAATTGTTACTTATGATTTGCCCGGTAAAATCTCAGCATGCAATAAACAATTGATTCAACAAAATGGCCACTGGCAGGTGGTCGCAACAGGAAGCGTACGTGGCTAAAAATATTGTAGTGATCGGCTCGCAGTGGGGCGATGAAGGTAAAGGCAAGGTTGTTGATTTACTGACAGACAGCGTATCAGCAGTGGTGCGTTTTCAGGGGGGGCATAATGCCGGTCATACTCTGGTGATTGATGGTAAAAAAACTATTTTGCATTTGATCCCGTCCGGCATTCTTCGCAGTCACGTGCAATGTTTGATTGGCAACGGTGTGGTGTTATCACCTGAAGCGTTATTAAAAGAAATCAATGCGCTTGAAGCGAGTGGTATCCCGGTAAAAGATCGGTTGAAAATTAGTGCAGCTTGTCCGCTAATTTTGTCATATCACGTGGCGCTGGATCAGGCACGTGAATCTCGCCGTGGTAAAGATGCAATTGGTACCACTGGCCGGGGCATTGGCCCGGCCTATGAAGATAAAGTCGCCCGGCGTGGGTTGCGTGTTGGTGATTTAGTCGATGTAGTAAGTTTTACCGAAAAACTCCGCGAAGTAGTGAGCTTTCATAATTTCGCGCTGATTAATTACTATCAGGCAGCGCCGGTAGATTTTGAACAGGTGTTGTCAGAAACATTGGCAATTCGTGAAACCTTGCTTGCCATGGTTGCTGATATTCCTGCCTTGTTGCAGCAATATCATTTGAATGGTGATAGGGTAATGTTCGAAGGTGCGCAGGGTGCATTACTGGACATTGATCACGGTACATACCCTTATGTGACCTCATCTAATACCACAGCTGGTGGCAGTGCCACCGGTGCCGGTGTGGGGCCTTGTCATATTGATTATGTGCTGGGCATTACCAAAGCTTATGCAACTCGCGTTGGCGCTGGCCCATTTCCATCGGAATTAAGCTGCCAAATTGGTAAACGTCTGGCAGAACGTGGTCATGAAAAAGGATCTACTACTGGCCGGGATCGCCGTTGTGGCTGGTTAGATATGGTGGCCTTAAACCGTGCCAGCTGGATTAACAGTATTACCGGTTTATGTCTGACCAAGCTCGATGTATTGGATGGTCTCGATACTATCCGGTTATGTGTTGCCTATGAGCGTGACGGTAAATCCGTTGATGTATTACCGCTTAGTGCTGATGAATTTAAAGGCTGTGAACCCGTTTATATCGATATGCCGGGCTGGCAGGAATCAACTCTGGGCATTACCGATTTTGATAAATTACCGGAAAACGCCCGTAACTATATTGTCAAAGTCGAACAACTGGCTGGTGTCCCCATTGATATTATTTCTACAGGCCCGGATCGGGTTGAAACCATTATTCGCCGAGACTTATTTGCCATTTAAAAATAGATGCCCGCAACAGCGGGCATTTTTTTATTTACGATCCGGTGAGACAGCGGCGTAGATAGCTGAATAATCGGTATTTTCAAGTCCCATATACGCTACTTTATCCAGCAACTTGATGACGCCTTCCAGCCCGCTGGCATCCAATCTTAGTTGCTCGGCGACTTCCAAAAACAGCCGACTGTCTTTGATTAAATGTTTGGTCGAGAAATTTGGATGGGTAAAATCGCGATCGCGCATCCGATCAAGCTTCTTATCAAACGTTGGTGCGTACAACGCGCTATCACGTAATAACGACATAAACTGATCACTATTGATACCCTCGCTTTCAATCAGCGCAAGACTCAGTGAAAAACTGGCAGTCAGTCCGGCAATAAGCTGATTCATCGCCAATTTCATCGCCGCAGCCTGACCCACCTCGCCAATTAATTGCGGTTGTTTACCGAGCAGTTTTAGCGTTGGCATCGCGGCTTCAAAATCACCCTGTTCACCGCCAGCCATCAAAATTAAAGTACCATTGCGTGCTTCGGGCAAACTGCCCAGCACCGGACATTCCAGATAATTTGCATCCTGTAGTCGGCAGCGATCAGCAATGCTTTGTGATTGTTCCGGACTGATGGTGCCCATCTGGACAATTAACTTGCCAGCCAGTTTGTCAGCGCTGATAACAGCAAGTACAGATTCAATCGCTTCGGCATCACTGAGTATCAGTAGAATAATCTCTGCTTTACTGACGGCTTGTTCAGCATCGTCTGTAATATCCGCGCCGAGATTGCGCAGTGATTCGATTTTATCGGGACTGCGGTTAAATACCGTGACATTTTGTTGTTCGGCTAATAGACGTTCAGCCATGGCTTGTCCCATCAGGCCACCACCCAGAATGGTAATTTGCATAACAACTCCTTTATCAAATATTTAAAAAACCATTCTGACATAGATGCTGTCAGTGTTGTGGGATACAATACGCAAGCATTTTACAGACGTGACAGGGGATTACCGTGTACAAAAAAAACATGCGCATCGCAGACTTTGACGATGAAGTGTTTCAGGCCATTGCTGCTGAAGTTCAGCGTCAAGAAGATCATATCGAACTGATTGCCTCGGAAAACTATACCAGCCCGCGGGTAATGGAAGCGCAGGGCAGTTTGCTGACCAATAAATACGCGGAAGGTTATCCCGGCAAGCGTTATTATGGCGGCTGCGAGCATGTGGATACGGTAGAAGATTTAGCCATTGAACGCGCTAAAGCATTATTTGGTGCTGACTATGCCAATGTTCAACCGCATTCTGGTTCACAAGCGAACGCGGCGGTTTATCTGGCCTTGTTGCAGCCCGGCGATACTATCTTGGGGATGAGCTTAGCCCATGGCGGCCATTTAACCCACGGTGCCAAAGTCAGCGCTTCTGGCAAAATCTATAATTCGGTCGCTTACGGTATCAATACCGAAACCGGTGAAATTGATTATGAAGAAGTGGCGCGGCTTGCTAAAGAACATCAGCCAAAAATGGTTGTGGCAGGTTTTTCAGCGTATTCACGAGTTATCGATTGGCAAAAATTCCGTGATATCGCCGATTCAGTCGGTGCTTATTTGTTGGTCGATATGGCCCATGTTGCCGGTTTGGTGGCAGCAGGCTTATATCCGAATCCAGTCAAAATTGCCGATGTCACCACGACAACAACGCATAAAACTTTGCGCGGTCCACGTGGTGGTCTGATTCTGGCCAAAGCCAATCAAGAGATTGAGAAAAAGCTTAATTCAGCGGTATTTCCTGGCTTCCAGGGCGGTCCGCTGATGCATGTTATCGCTGCCAAAGCGGTTGCCTTTAAAGAAGCCATGCTGCCTGAATTCAAAAGCTATCAGCAGCAGGTGATTGAAAACGCCCGGGCTATGGCAAAAGTATTTATGACCCGTGGTTATGATGTAGTTTCTGAAGGTACTGACGATCACTTGTTTTTGGTCAGCTTTATCGAAGCCGGTCTGACGGGTAAAGAAGTCGATGCCTGGTTGGGGGATGCCCATATCACTGTCAATAAAAATGCGGTGCCCAATGATCCACAATCACCGTTTGTTACCTCCGGTATCCGGATCGGCACGCCAGC
>DASSWO010000276.1:0-11345 GCA_035704795.1 Methylophaga sp.
GCCATTTTCTTCTTCAGATAAAACTTCTAAATCAGACACTGCCGTGTGCAATACCGGATCCCAGTTCACCAGTCGTTTACCGCGGTAAATCAAACCTTCGTCATAGAGTTTTACGAAGACCTGTTTAACGGCTTCGGATAAATCATCGTCCATGGTGAAGCGGTTACGTGACCAATCCAAAGATGAGCCTAAACGGCGCAGCTGACGAGTGATATTGCCGCCGGACTCTTCTTTCCATTCCCAGACACGTTCGATAAATTTATCGCGGCCCAGATCATGACGGGTTTTATTATCAGCATTGAGTTGGCGTTCAACGACCATTTGCGTCGCAATACCGGCATGGTCAGTACCCGGTTGCCATAGTGTGTTATCGCCTTTCATGCGGTGATAGCGGGTCAGTAAATCCATGATAGTGTTGTTAAAACCGTGGCCCATATGCAGGCTGCCGGTGACATTCGGCGGTGGCAGCATAATGGCGTAAGGGCTGCCTTCGCCGCTGGGTTTAAATTCACCGCGTTGTTCCCAGAATTGATACCAGCGTTGTTCAATGGCGTCAGGCGTATAGGTTTTATCCATGGATAGTAAATCGCGTTAATGGCAAAAAGAAAGCGGGCATTATACCCGCTTCAGATGGTGCCGGTCATGGCTGCGTTTGCTCAGAGATGATGGGTTTCTAACGGATAGCCACGATCCTGATAAAACTTATAGCGTTGCCGGCCTTGTTGTTTGACTTGTTCATCGTCATCGATAATTTCTGCGAGACGTTCAAACTGGCTGAAAAACATCGGTTGCTCAGCGTTTAAGTTAATTAAAACATCCATCAAACGCGGTGGCGGTGTGTTGTCATGACTAATCAACACGGGCGCCACAACGGGGTTGGCACTTTCAAGAATTTGATGCGGTACAAAACTTTCGGGCCGAAAAGCCCAAAGCGCTTCATCCATCGCCGCACTTTGTTGTGCATTTTCGGTGTAAATAAAAACCTGATGACCTTCGCGCCAGGCTTTTTCCGCCAGCCGGCAGGCAATTTGCTGCCGGCTATGGATATCCTGACTTTTTAGAATATAAAAACTGACTCGGGTCATCGGGCGTTATTGGCCAATCCGGTTCAGTAAATATTGCATCAACAGCGTGACCGGCCGGCCAGTAGCCCCTTTTTCTTTACCACCATTCCAGGCAGTACCGGCGATATCCAAATGCGCCCATTTGAATTTTTTGGTAAACCGAGACAAGAAACAGGCGGCAGTGACACTACCAGCTTCTTTACCGCCAACATTGGCAATATCGGCAAAATTGCTGTCCAGCTGTTTTTGGTAATCATCCCAGAGCGGTAACTGCCAGGCACGGTCATAACTATCGTTACCGGCTTTAAGCAGCGCATCGGCAAGCGCTTGATTATTGGCCATCAAACCGGTGGCATTGCTACCTAAAGCCACAATGACGGCACCGGTCAGTGTCGCAATATCAATAACGGTATCGGGATCAAACCGCTCACTGTAAGTCAGCGCATCACAAAGAATCAGGCGGCCTTCGGCATCGGTATTAAGAATCTCGATAGTTTGGCCTGACATGCTGGTGACCACATCACCGGGTTTGTTGGCATCGCCATCGGGCATGTTTTCAGAGCTTGGCACCACACCAATGACGTTAATTGGCAGCTGTAACTCGGCAACGGCTTGCAGCGTACCTAATACGCTGGCAGAACCACACATATCGTATTTCATCTCGTCCATACCCTGTGATGGTTTTAATGAAATACCGCCGGCATCAAAAGTCAGACCTTTACCAACCAGGACGACCGGTTTGCTGTCGCCGCCACCACCGTAATTCATGGTGATGAGTTTGGCCGGCTGACGACTGCCGCGTGATACCGATAAAAAGGAACCCATGCCGAGTTCTGCCATATCGGCTTCTTCGAGAACATCAACTTTGACTGACGGATATTTCTGACCCAATTTAATGGCTTGTTCAGCAAGATAGGTTGGCGTACAGATATTGCCCGGCAGATTGCCTAATTCGCGCGCCAAATTCATACCATGACCAATCGCGGCACCGGTTTTCGCGGCTTGCTCAAAATCAGCCTGATTAGCAGCGGTGGCAAGAAAGCCTAGATTTTCCAGTGGTTTATCAACCGGTTTAAATTGGCTCTTGGTTTGGCTGTATTTATATAAAGCGGTTTCGGTATTAATAACCGTTTGGCGCACTTTCCAGGCATCATCGCGATTGGCAACGGGAATTTCTGCCAGACAGCTGATTGCTGATTGCGCTGCAGATTCATTGAGCCACTTGGCCATCGCGGTACTGGCGCTGTTAAAGTCATTTTCGGTAGTTTTGCCTTGTTGGCCACCACCAACTAACAATACCCGCGGGCTGTTAATACCCGGCAGATCCTGAAGTAACAATAACTGGCCGGCTTTACCGCTAATGTCACCACGGGCAAAGCAGCTGTTCAATTTTTCCTGGCTGGCACTGTTTAACGCTTCTGCTGATGGACTGAGTTTGCCATCTTCAAAAACGGCAACGGCGATACAGTCGGTTGCCTGGGCTGATAAAACATCGCTGCTTACAAAATACTGCATGAATTTCTCCTGTCGGTGTAGATGGTTTAGACTGCACTTTTATGGCCGTCATTCGTGATCCTATTCTAAACAAGACCAACCAATAATGCCCGCGCTTCGTCAGTTAATTGCTGCTCCGTTCAGCTTGATAGACCGCTATATGCTGCGGGAGTTTTTTATTAACCTTATCGCCGTGGTCGGCGTGCTGTGGCTGATATACGTTGCCACGCGCTTTGCCCGCTATCTGGCCGATGCCGCGGTTGGTAATCTGCCGGCCGATGTCATTTTTAGTTTGTTGTGGCTCAATTCACTGGGCGCTTTATCAGTGTTACTGCCCATTGCGACATTTTTGGCGGTACTGCTCGGTTTAGGCCGAATGAGCGCAGATAATGAGCTGACAGTCATTGCCGCCTGCGGCATCGCTGGCAACCGCATCCGCCGTAATGTATTGCTATTTACCGGCTTCATGGCGGTTGTGGTTGCCATTCTTGCTCTGGTGATTGTGCCAGATGTGTTATCGGGACGTTACCAGCTTGAACAAAAAGCCAAGGTGACAGCCAATACTACCGGCCTCGTTGCGGGTACCTTCAAAGAAAGCCAAAGTGGCGACTGGACCTTTTATTCGCAAGGTTATGATGAAGAAACCGGCCAGTTAAAAAATGTCTTTATCGAAATCCTGCGCGAACCAAAACCACTAATTTTCCGTGCTGCACGCGGCCATTTTGAAGTGGATCCGGGCAGTGGTGACAAATATCTGATCCTTGAAGATGGGTATCGTTATGAAGGTGATGCCGGTGATTTGGATTTTGTTATTGCCGAATATGCGAGTCATAGTTTGCTGGTGGAGAAGGGCGGCGAGCAGCAATACCGCGAAAAAGCCAAAGCCACGGCAACGTCGGTACTCTGGCAGCGGGGCAGTAATGAAGACTTAGCTGAAATTCAGTGGCGGATAAGCAGTGCCTTGATGACGGTGATTTTGGGGTTACTGGCGATGACCCTGGCCCATGCCGGGCCTCGTCAGGGGCGTTACGCCGGTTTATTACCTGCAGTGCTTATTTATATTGTTTATAGCAATTTGCTGGGGGTGACGCGTGCCTGGGTCGAAAAAGGGGAAATTGCGCCTTTACTGGGTATGGTCTGGGTTCATTTGCTGATGTTTGGTATCTGGTGGTGGCTCAGCAATCGTCAGTCGCTGAGTCGTAAATGGCGACAAAAAGGACAAACCGCAACATGATCCTGCAACGCTACATCGCCAAAACGGTTATCAAAAGCACCTTACTGGTGTTGCTGGTGTTATTGGCGCTTTATACCTTTATGGATTTTATTGCTGAGCTTGATGATTTGGGCGAAGGCAATTATGGCTTGGCGCAGATCATGATGTATATGCTGCTGTCGATGCCAAAACGTATGTACGAATTGTTGCCTATTGCCGCGCTGTTAGGCAGTGTACTCGGTTTGGGTACCTTAGCCAGTCAGAGCGAATTAGTTGCCATGCGTGCCGCCGGTGTATCGGTGGCTTTTATAAACAAAGCGGTGATGCTGGTGGCTTTGATTTTATTGGTGGTCGCAGTACTGCTGGGTGAAGTCCTTAGACCGATAGCGGAACAAAAAGCGCTGGCCTTGCAAAATACAGCTAAAACCGGCACCGAGGGCAGTCAATCTGAATATGGTTTCTGGACCCGCGACGGTCAGCATTTTAATCATATCGAACGGATCCGCAGTGATGGCCGTTTTGAAGGCATCAAAATTTATGAATTTGATGATAGCTATCAGTTACGAATGGTCACCCACGCTGAGAGTGCCCGTTATCAGGAAGGTGAATGGGTATTAAACGATGTAGTACAGAGTGAAATAGATGAACAAGGGGTCGAGGTGCGCGTGGTGGAGCGGGCAATATGGCGATCCAAATTAAATCCGGGCATGCTCAACGTGGTCGTGGTGCCGCCGGCATTTTTACCGGTCTGGAGTCTGCTTGATTATGTTGGTTACCTGAAAGAAAACCACCAGGCGGTCAGTCAATATCAGTTGGCATTCTGGAGCAAAGTCATGATGCCACTGAGCTCAGCAGTGATGGTGTTTTTGGCGGTGCCGTTTATTTTTGGGCCGTTGCGTAGTTCACCAGTCGGCGCACGCATTCTGGCGGGCACGCTGGTCGGTATTGGTTTTCATTTATTTAACCAGACGTTTCAACATATTGGCCTGGTATTTGGTGTGTTGCCGTGGCTGGCCGCTTCCTTGCCGACCATTTTGTTCGCTGCGCTGGGGATATGGATGCTCAGGCGCGTGCGCTAATTAAGCGTGATATCCCGGATTTCATCATCCAACTGATATTCTTTAAGTTGTGTCGCTAAAAAAGCATTATTATCGGTAATCAGTGTTTTCGCCTGTTGATAAGCGGCTGGGTTATTCTCGCGAAAAGAAACCATCAGCTGCGTTGAAATCGTATCAAGTTCATTAAAAACGGTGATCAATTTCTCGACGGTGGGCTGACTTTCCGCTGAGGCAGTTGCCTGCAATTGTTGATAGTACGCCTGTTGCTTGGCTAAAGCCGGTGAAAATCCCCGTAAATGCCAAACATTAAAACCACGCGGATCGCGCTTTTGCTGATACAACTCATAGTATTTAAGCAGAGATTCTAATTGTTGGTAGTAGTCGGCACTGATTTGGCTGACAAACTGCGGTAAATTGGCCGTGTTGATTTGTTGCAGATCAGTCGTTTGTTGTTCGCAGGCTTGCAGTGATGGACCCGTTAAAGCTAAAACGGTCAAAGCCAGCAGTTGTCCGAACCTTAGAAACACTTTGCTTAAATTCATTTTCTTCCCCCTAAAAACCACAGAGGATTATTAGGCACAAGACCAAGGATGTAAACCGCAGAAACAAAAAAGGCGCTGCAATGCAGCGCCTCAGTGTGCCGTAATCCGGCTGATATGGCGTCCCCAAGGGGATTCGAACCCCTGTTACCGCCGTGAAAGGGCGGTGTCCTAGGCCTCTAGACGATGGGGACCTAAAACGATTCTTTCGGATTTTTGGTGGAGCTAGGCGGGATCGAACCGCCGACCTCCTGCATGCCATGCAGGCGCTCTCCCAGCTGAGCTATAGCCCCCGAAAGGAAGCGCACACTATAGGGATTTGGTTTTTGGCTGTCAACACAATATTTGAAAAAAACTTCATGGCGGGCGGCATTGGCTGGCGGCTTAGCGCCGATCAGATGATTGGTATATTGGTTAAGTGATTGATGTTTTAGATGAATTTATAAGCTTCAGGTAAATGCCGGGGCGGATATTTGATGAATGGCGTTGAGTATGCGATAAATTGGAGCTTAATTATTGGACTTAGGCGGCGTTTTTCACGGCCGTGTCAGCTGCTCGAGGATGCACATGCGCAAACTGATGATATTAACCGCTGGCCTTTTTGCCTGTTACAGCCCCAGTAGCTTTGCTTTTGACACAAACATTTTACCGGCGAGATGTGACCGTCTTGACGCCGATATGTTTATGCCCGCTGGCTTAAATCCTGAGCTCAGTGAAGTGAATGTCGATGCCGATAATGCGCAAATTGTCGAAAATGGTACCTCGGTGTTTACCGGTGATGTTGTGGTAGTGCGTGGTAATCAAAAACTTAATGCCAATCGTGCTACCTATAATCGTTTGCTGGAAGAAGTTACCGCTCAGGGCGATGTCAAATTGCGTGACAGCGAAATTTTGATTGAAGCCGAACAGGCTGAATGGTCTTTGTTGGACGAGCAGGGCGCGATGATTGATGCCGATTATCGTATTCGACAAATGAATGCACGGGGTCATGCGTCTTATGTATTACGTCAGGGCACGGCCAAAACTGACTTGAATGATGCAACTTATACGACCTGTGCCGAAGACGATGAGTTTTGGATATTGGAAGCCGATGAGGTCAATCTGAATCACGAAACCGCAGTGGGTACCGCAGAGGATGTGGTACTGCGTATTAAAGGTGTGCCGGTTTTTTATACGCCTTATATTAGTTTCCCATTGAGTGATGAGCGTAAATCAGGGTTTTTGATCCCCTCTATCGGCAATAGTGATGAAACGGGTTTTGACCTTAGTACCCCGTATTACTGGAATATAGCACCCAATCAAGATGCTACTTTAACGCCGCGTTATATGTCGGATCGTGGCTTACAACTCAATGCCGAGTACCGGTACCTGACACAAAGCTCAAGTGGCATGTTCAATGCCGGATTTTTGGGAAGCGATAATTTGCGTGTCGATGGTGAAGACATCAATCCTTATTACCAGGAAGATCGTAAACTTTTCAGTTGGCAACATCAGGGACGATTCAGTTCTCGCTGGTCTAATTATGTCGACTATAACTATGTGTCGGATCGCAATTATTTAGAAGATTTCAGTGGCAATTTGAGTCTTAGCAGTACTTCCTACCTTAATCGTTTAGCGATGGTTAATTATAGCGGCGATGTCTGGCGTTTTAACGCCAGAGCTCAGGGCTACCAAAGCTTGTTATTAGACGTTGTCGAACCTTATCAGCAATTACCCAAATTGACCTTGCGGGGCTTTTTGCCAGATCAGGCACTGGGCTTAACCTACGAGCTGGAAAGTGAGTTTGTCTCATTTGACAGTGATGAACGCATTACTGGCCAGCGACTTGATATGGAGCCTTCGATCAGTTTGCCCTGGGGCAATGCCGGTGCCTTTATAACGCCACGTGTGGCGCTCAAACAAAGCTATTATTCGCTCGACAATCTGGACCGTCAGCCACAGTTCCAGGAGAGTTCAATTTCTCGTACCGTGCCGATTTTGAGCATGGATAGTGGTCTGGTATTTGAGCGGCCGTTAAAATTTGCCGACAGTAGTTTTATCCAGACTCTGGAACCTCGGGCTTTCTATTTATATATACCCGAACGTGATCAAGATGATATTCCGATATTTGATACCAATCTGCGTACATTCACGATGGGCAGCCTGTTCAGTCATGATCGTTTTACCGGTCCAGACAGGGTCGGAGATGCCAATCAATTATCATTGGCCTTAACCAGCCGGATCATTGATGAAGAAACCGGCCGTGAGCGCTTAGCGGTGACGCTGGGACAAATCCAGTATTACGCCGACCGCAACGTTACGCTGCAACCGAATCAACAGGAACTAGAACGCAGTGATTCGGACTACATTGCCGAGGTGATTGCCAGTATTACTGAAAACTGGACTGCTGCCGGTCAAATTCAATGGGATCCTGATAATAACCGT
This sequence comes from Methylophaga sp., assembly GCA_035704795.1. Taxonomy (GTDB): domain Bacteria; phylum Pseudomonadota; class Gammaproteobacteria; order Nitrosococcales; family Methylophagaceae; genus Methylophaga. Next base: position 7,793 of record DASSWO010000276.1, read on the forward strand.
ACCTCGGTTGGCACTACACAACTGCGTTACCGGGGCGATAACGGCGGCGTATTTAATATTTCGCACCGTTACCGTCGCGAAGGTGAGCTTGATACTCAGTTCAGTAATATTATCGGTCTGGAACAAGTGGATATTTCGGCTAGCATGCCAATTAATGATACCTGGAGCGTGATTGGCCGGTACTACCGATCACTGGATGATCAACGGACGCTGGAAACCTTGGCCGGTTTTGAATATAACAGCTGTTGCTGGGCAACCCGCTTCGTATTTCGTGACTATATAAATGACATTAATAGCGATGACCGCAACACAGCATTTTTTGTCGAAATTCAGCTGAAAGGGCTGGGCAGTTTTGGTAACAAAACCGATAATTTGTTGCAGGAAAGCATAATCGGCTACGAATAAACTCAACTTTCGGTATGATGTCCGGTCAAATTATGTGATGTGTTTGGCAAGCTTAAAATTTGTCAGCCAGCACGTTAAAATCTGCAATCCTGAACGGAGTACAGCATTTTTCATGATTAAGTATGTAATCGCCGCTTTGTTATTTGCCGGCAGTGTAATGGCTGAGCCACTGGATCGGATTATTGCAGTCGTTAACGACGATGTAATTCTGGATAGTGAACTGCAAGAGATGACGCAAACCGTACGTCAGCAAATTCGCCAGCGTGAAGGCGCCATGCCACCGCCCGATATATTACGTCGCCAGGTTTTGGAACGACTGATTATGCAGCGTATCCAATTGCAACGGGCTGATCAAACAGGCATCCGGGTCAGCGATGATGCATTGAATGCAGCTATGGCTCAGATCGCCCAGAACAACAATCTGACCTTACGCCAATTCCGCGATGTTATCGAAGAAGATGGCTATGCGTTTACTGATTTCCGGGAAAATATTCGTGAAGAAATGATTATCTCCCGCCTGCGTAAAGCCCAGGTTGAAGATAGTATTGTGATTTCGGACCGGGAAATTGATAATTTTCTGGCGACACAAACACTGCAAGGTGATGCCGAAGCTTCCTACCGGTTACAACATATTCTGGTAAGCCTTCCTGAAGCGGCTTCACCTGAAGAGGTGCAAGCTGCTGAAGAGCAGTTAGCCGTTATTCAAAAGTTATTGGCCGACGGAGGGGATTTTGCCGAAGTTGCTGCGGGATATTCGGACGGCCAGAATGCGCTTGAGGGCGGGGAACTAGGCTGGCGTAAGCAGGGTGAATTGCCTTCTCTATTTGCCGATGTCGTGCCGACATTAGCAGAAGGTGAAATCAGTGATGTTATACGCAGCGGTAGTGGTTATCACTTAGTCCGTGTAGCCGAAAAGAAAACTGAAGAATCCCATCTCGTTAAGCAAACATTGGCCAGTCATATTCTTATCAAAACCAATGAAGTGATTACTGACGAAGAAGCTGAAAAACGTTTGACACAACTGCGTGAACGGCTGATTAATGGAGAAGATTTTGCCGAGTTGGCCCGTTCGCATTCTGATGATACCGGTTCAGCGATTGAAGGTGGCAGTCTCGGCTGGACCAGTCCGGGCGTCATGGTTCCGGAATTTGAAGAAAAAATGAACGCCTTGGCCGTGGGGGAAATCAGTGAGGTCTTTAAAAGTCGTTTTGGCTGGCATTTAATCAAAGTGGAAGATCGCCGTGAAGAAAACATGGCAGAAGAATTCAACCGTAATAAAGCGCGCGAACAGTTGCGTCAGCGAAAAGTGGAAGAAGAGTTGGAGAGTTGGCTGCGTGCATTGCGCGATGAGGCATACGTCGAGTATCGCGACTCTTGATTAAACCACAACGCCTGGCCGTGACCGCCGGTGAGCCCGCCGGCATTGGTCCAGACTTGGTTGTCATGCTGTCACAATCAAGCTTTCCACACGAATTGGTCATCATCGCTGATCCGGTGTTGCTGGCTGAACGTGCCACACAGTTGGGCATTACTGTCGAATTTCACCAGGTTGATTTTAATCAGCCAGCCAAAGCAAGTCAGGCTGGGCATATTTGTTATATGCCGGCTCAACTCGCCGACAAAGTAGTTGCTGGCCAGCTTAATGCGGCTAATGCCAAATATGTTTTGCAAACCCTGGCAATGGCAGCAGATGGCTGCATACAGGAGCATTTTGCTGCCGTCATCACGGCACCAGTGCATAAAGGCATAATTAATGATGCCGGTATCGGCTTTAGTGGTCATACCGAATTTTTTGCCGAACGCGCTGGTGTTAATAAGGTCGTCATGATGCTGGCTACACCGGATCTCAAAGTGGCGCTTGCAACCACGCATCTGCCACTGAGCGCGGTCAGTGCGGCGATTAACCAGCCAGATCTATTACGTGTTATTGAAATCATCCAGCAAAGCATGCAACAACAATTTGGCCTTAAGCAGCCCAAAATTGCTGTTTGTGGCCTGAACCCCCATGCCGGTGAAAGTGGCCATCTGGGCCGTGAAGAAATCGATGTGATTGAGCCGGTATTAAAAAAAGCAGTTGAACAGGGTATTGCCGTTAGCGGGCCCTGGCCGGCAGATACCATTTTTGTCAAAAGCCGATTGTCAGAATATGACGTGGTACTTGCGATGTACCATGATCAGGGATTGCCGGTCTTGAAGCATTCAGGTTTTGGCGAAGCCGTTAACATTACCCTTGGACTGCCGTTTATTCGTACGTCGGTTGATCACGGCACCGCACTGGATTTGGCGGCGACCGGCAAGGCACATGTAGGCAGTCTTCTGGCAGCCGTCAATATGGCCCAATGGCTTACTGAGCAGCAATTATTATGAGTCGGCAAAATACCCTTTATCCTCAGGCACGTAAGCGGTTTGGTCAGAATTTTTTGCATGATGCCGCAATTATTGATGCCATAGTCACGGCAATTAGCCCGCAGCCTGATCAGCATCTTGTAGAAATTGGTCCCGGGCGCGGTGCATTAACTGCTCCACTATTGGCTTCCGGGGCCAGGCTAGACGTGATCGAGTTAGATCGCGATTTAGCACCCTTGCTTGAAATACAATTTAAAGATGCAGCTAACCTGACGCTGCATAATGCTGATGCACTGCAGTTTAATTATCTGCCATTAGCAGCCGATGGCAAAAAACTGCGAATAATTGGCAATCTGCCCTATAACATCACGACCCCGTTACTATTTCATTTGCTGGATCAATCCACTGTTATCGATGATATGTGTTTTATGCTGCAAAAAGAGGTCGTCGAGCGCATTTGTGCGGTTCCTGGCAGTAAACAATACGGTCGGCTAACAATTATGCTGCAGTATCAATGTGCCGCAGAAGCTTTATTTGATGTGCCGCCGGAAGCATTCGATCCAGCTCCAAAAGTGAACTCTGCTATCATTTACCTGCAACCACGCAGTGAACCATTAGGCGGGCAAGTGGATAGTGTGCAATTAAATAAACTGGTCACACAAGCCTTTAGTCAGCGCCGAAAAACCATTGCTAATACCTTGAAAAAATTAGTAAATCCCGATCAACTTAAAGCAGTAGATGTTTCACCTGAACAGCGTCCAGAAACGGTCAGTATTGAACAGTTTGTAGCATTAGCCCGGTT
>DASSWO010000042.1:0-6179 GCA_035704795.1 Methylophaga sp.
GCCATACAGCAAAAACAGCCCCATACGCAGGTATTCGACCAGTTCAGCGAAATTTGATTCATCCTGATCCAGATCATCCAATTCGATATCATCGATTTGACTGATTTGGATGGCATCAGTGATGTATTCCTGACAATCCTGAGACAGCCGGGTTTCATCGGTTAAACCGGAAGCGCCCAGCCCATAAATGAGTCCCTGACACCAATCCGCCATCGCCGCAATCCGTGAACCCAGCGGCGCATCGTCATCGGGCAGTTCTAATTGCAGATCGAAATCAAGGCTGTTCAGTGCCTGAATCGTTTCATCAAATAGCGCAATCAGGTTTTGTTGCTCTTCCGGGCCCGGGTTGTAGTCTTCAAACAAAGTTTTATACCAAGTGTTGCGATTGGCTTGGTTGTTGTGGCATAGCAAACCGCATAAAGCGCCCTGTAATTCGGCTGTGGTGGTGGGACCGTCACTGGTCATGTTTTCGGGGGATAGGGACGGAAAATACAATTGAGACATAAAGATACGGCCTGAATTTAAAAATCACATCATGCAGTTATTGACCGGGTCAATAGCGCACGTCTATAGTTAGGCATTATTCTCGCACAGCCAAGATGCATATTAATGGATAAAACCCCGATTCAACAATTGGAGCTGCAGATAGATCAGCTGCTTCGTGCCGGTCGCCGGTTGCGTGAGGAAAATCTTTTATTGCGTTCTCAGCAAGCCGCCTGGCTGAGTGAGCGGGCGCAATTGATTGAAAAAACAGATATTGCCCGCGGCCGCATTGAAAAAATGGTCAGCCGTCTGAAACAACTGGATGAAGAATTATGAGCTCACCAGTGCATGTCTCGATCCTGGGTAAAGATTATCAAGTCGCTTGCCCTGATGAAGAAAAAGAAGCGCTGATTGCGTCGTCGCGCATGGTGCACAGTAAGATGGAAAAAATCCGCGCCAGTGGTAAAGTGGTTGGCCTCGATCGCATTGCGGTGATGGCCGCTTTGAATATCGCGCATGAATTATTAATCTTGCAACAGGATGAATCGCAAGATATCAGTAAAGTGAACGAAAAAATTCATCAGCTCACAGAGCGCGTCGAGGCGTTTATTAGCGAAGATAGACAACTGGAATTGTAAAAATTCCTCACCACAAATTCACATCAAACGCGTATGATGTGTTTAACCCTGCGGTGTTCGACAGCGACATGTGTTGTCTTGAGCCGATAAGCAATTGCTTACCGAAACCAAAATTTCGAGGTTGAAAAACAGGCCCGCTCAGACGGGAAGTTTGCCATCCTCATGCGGTTTCACTCTTGGACCACCAGGTTCAAGAACCCCGTTCGCATCGGCACTGTGGGGCTTTATTTCTTTCGGCGCAACGCCGTGCCTCCTGCAGGCAACATTTCTCAACACCTTTATTGTTAAAATCGCTTATTGTTAAAATCGCTGCAAATATTTGCGGTCATCACAACAGTTGATTATCTTAAGCAATCTTCAAACCGGTCACGCTAATGCCCGGCAAATGTCTTACAGGGAGCAGTAGCATGACTATCCAGTTTTGTCGTTTTGGCTTTATAAGTGCTGTTTTTGGCATCATGCTTACAGTGGCGCCGCCACTGCTTGCTGAAGCGCCAGATAGTCGGCCGCTGGTCAAAGTCATGACCCCCGAGCAACGCGAAGTCATCGAATGGCAAGAATTTACCGGCCGCTTTGAAGCCGTCGAAGAAGTCGCTATCCGTGCCCGGGTGACGGGTTATCTTGATGCGGTACATTTCAAAGATGGTCAGATGGTCAACAAAGGCGATTTACTGTTTGAAATCGATCCCCGACCTTTCCAGGCGGCATTGGCGCGCGCCGAAGCGAATTTAGCCAAAGTACAAAGTCAGTTAAAACTCACAGAACTGGAAGTTAATCGCGGCGAACGTTTACTAACCCAACAAGCGATTGCTGTCGAAGAAGTTGACAGTCGCCGGGCTCGTTTTCAGGAAGCCAATGCTAATGTGGCGGCAGCACGTGCGGCCTTACAAACCGCCTCGTTAGATCTGCAATACAGCAAAATTTCTGCACCGGTGTCCGGCCGCATTTCCAGTCGCAATATTGATATCGGTAATCTGGTTACCACCGACAGCAGCGCCATGCCGCTGACGACGATTGTGAAGACCGATCCATTGCACTTTGTTTTTGATGTGTCTGAGGCCGAATATTTACAATTTGCACGGGTGGCTGGCGGTGAAGCGGCTTTAACTGGCGAGTCTAAAGTCACCGCACAAATTCGATTGGCTGATGAAAATAACTGGGATCGTCAGGGCGTTCTCGACTTTGTTGATAATCGCCTCAATGAAAATACTGGCACATTGCGCATGCGGGTGTTGGTCGACAATCCTTCCGGTTTATTACGGCCTGGGATATTTGGCCGTTTGCGAATGGCGATTTCTGATCCTTATCAGGCGTTATTGATTCCGGATCGGGCACTGGTGTCCGACCAGGCAGCTAAAGTCGTGATGGTCGTTACTCCGGACGGTGTAGTTAAGGCGACACCGGTCCAGCCGGGCACTTTGTTGGCTGATGAAATGCGCGTTATCCGTGAGGGAATCAATAAAGATGATCACATTATTATCGAAGGTTTGCTGAAAGCGCGACCAGGTAGTTCGGTCAGAACCGAAAACTACCAAGCTGTTACAGGCGAATAATCATGCGGTTCACACATTTTTTTGTTGAACGGCCGATTTTTGCCACGGTATTGTCGGTATTAATTGTACTGGTTGGCAGCATTGCCTATTTCAGTTTGCCGGTGTCGCAGTATCCGGAAATCGCACCGCCGAGTATTTCGGTCACGGCAAGTTATCCGGGCGCCACCGCTGAAACGGCGGCCGATACCGTGGCTACGGTATTAGAGCAACAGATAAATGGCGTGGAAAACATGCTGTACATGAAATCGGAAAATACCGCCGATGGTCGTACCACACTGAATATTACCTTTGAACAGGGCACCGATCTCGACACCGCGCAAGTGTTGGTGCAAAACCGCATTGCCATTGCCGAGCCGTTATTACCGGAAGAAGTGACGCGGCAAGGCATTAATGTTCGTAAAAATTCGCCGGATCTGATGATGGTTATCCATCTGCTGTCACCTGATGGTAGCCGCGATAACTTATACGTTTCTAACTACGCTAAAACCCAGGTCGTCGATCGGCTGGCGCGAATAGATGGTGTTGGTGAAGCCCGGATTGTGGCTGAGCGAGCATATGCGATGCGTATCTGGATCGATCCGGAGCGGGCGCAATCTTTTGAAATGACTGCTAATGAGGTGTTGGCGGCGGTGCGTACCAATAATGCGCAAATTGCCGCCGGGGTTATTAATAAGCAACCACTGCAGGAAACCAAAGGTGCTTTTGAACTGAGTGTCGAAACTCAGGGTAGGTTGTTAACGGCTGCACAATTCTCAGACATTATTGTTAAACACGGTGAAGATGGACGAGTGGTGCGTTTGCGTGATTTGGCGCGGGTCGAACTGGCGGCAGAAAATTACGACAACATTGGTTATCTGGATGACAAACTGGCGCTGCCGGTGGTGATTTTCCAGCGGCCGGGATCCAATGCACTGGAAACGGCCGAAGCGCTGCGCAGTGAAATGCGTGATATTGCTAAAGATATGCCGCCCGGGCTGGAATACCAGATCATTTACGATCCGACACAATTTATTGCCCGTTCTATCGAAAAAATTTACCACACCATTATTGAAGCTATTTTGCTGGTCATATTGGTGGTTATGTTGTTTTTGCAAAGCTGGCGGGCGTCATTGATCCCGATTGTCGCTATTCCGGTATCGTTGATTGGTACCTTTGCTGTGATGGCAGCACTGGGTGTGTCGCTCAATAATCTGTCTTTATTTGGGCTGGTGCTGGCTATTGGTATTGTTGTTGATGATGCGATTGTCGTAGTAGAAAACGTCGAGCGTTATATCCGCGAGGGTTTAAGTCCCAAAGAAGCCGCACATAAAACCATGGATGAAGTCGGTACCGCTCTGGTAGCAATTGCCGTTGTGTTATCGGCCGTATTTATCCCAGCAGCATTTATTACCGGTATTTCCGGTGCGTTTTATCAGCAATTTGCGTTAACCATCGCCACGGCGACCATTATTTCTCTGATTGTGTCGCTGACCTTGTCACCAGCAATGGCCGCTTTGTTATTAAAGCCGCATCAACATGAGCCACCACCGGCAAAAGGTTTTCTGGGTGTGGCTGCGCATCCGTTCAAAGCCTTTGGTCGTGGATTTAATCGTAGCTTTGAATGGTTAGGCGATCGTTACTCTGCGCTAACCCGACGATTACTGCGCATCAGCGCTTTGATGTTATTGGTCTATGTTGGTTTGATCGTACTGACTGGTGTCAGCTTTAAACAAGTATCAACTGGTTTTATTCCAGAGCAGGATCAAGGTTATTTGATTAACGTTTTACAGTTACCACCCGGTGCATCATTAGATCGTACTGATGCTGTGGTGCGGGAAGCGTCTGACAAACTGCTTGAGGTACCCGGGATTGCCCATACTGTGCAGTTTGTGGGCCTGGATGGACCGACTTTTACCAATGCCTCGAATTCGGCTGTTATTTTCACACCGTTTGACTCATTTGAAGATCGTATTGATGCCGATCTGACCATAGATGATATTCAGGGCGCATCTCAGCAGGCCTTATCGCAGCTTGATGGCGCCATTGCTTTTGCCATCAAACCACCGCCGGTGCGCGGCATGGGTAATGCCGGTGGCTGGAAACTGTATATTCAGGATCGGATCGGGCTTGGCAAAGAAAGACTGGAAGAGGTCACGCAGCAGGTGATCGCCGCAGCAAATCAAACCGAGGGTTTATCGTCGGTATTCACTTTCTACAATTCGGGTACACCGCGGATTTATGCTGATGTTGATCGCATCCGTGCTGAAATGCTGGAAGTGCCAGTGCAAAATGTCATTGACACTATGGAAATTTATCTGGGCTCACGCTACATCAATGACTTTAATTTCCTGAACCGTACTTACCGTGTCATAGCGCAGGCTGATGGGCAATTCCGTGATGAACCTGAAGATATTGCTAAGCTGCGTACTCGCTCAGAAAACGGTGCGATGGTGCCGATAGGCTCAATTGCCACCTTTGAAGAAACCACGGGCCCAATCCGTGTGCCACATTACAACTTGTATCCGGCGATCGAAGTGCAGGGTAGTACCGCAGCGGGTTATTCCAGTGGTGAGTCGATTGCCATTATGGAAAAATTATTGGCAGAAACGTTGCCTGATGGCATCAGTTACGAATGGACTGAATTGGCTTTGCAGGAAAAATTGGCCGGTAATACCGCTTTTATGGCTTTTGCTTTGGCGGTGGTATTTGTATTTTTGTTATTGGCAGCGCTTTATGAAAGCTGGTTATTGCCACTGGCAGTCATTCTGATTGTGCCGATGTGTTTGCTGGCGGCAATAAGTGGCGTCGCATTACGCGGTATGGACAATAATATTCTGGTGCAGATTGGTTTTATTGTATTAATTGGTCTGGCGTCAAAAAATGCCATCCTGATTGTTGAATTTGCCCGGCAGGCTGAAGAGCGGGGCCTCAATAGGTTGGATGCCGCAGTCGAAGCGGCTCGAACCCGGCTGCGGCCCATTCTGATGACGTCGATGGCGTTTATTCTGGGTGTGTTACCGTTAGTGGTAGCGAGTGGCGCTGGTGCTGAAATGCGCCAGGCATTAGGAACAGCGGTATTTTCCGGCATGATTGGTGTGACATTATTTGGTTTATTGTTTACGCCAGTGTTTTATGTGGTCTGCCGCTGGTTTGCCAGTCGTCATTAGCAACGGCGTATCGCTGGTAATTCTTAGTCAACGACTGTTAAGCTAAACCTATGACACAACAAAGACCCCAGTCTGGCAAACAGATAGATCGGCAAAAGCTCGATAAGGTTGTGGCGGATGCCCGGCGTTCTGCTAAAGACAGATTAGCAGGGTATCGTGAACAATCGCTGCGATTGCATCCCTGGATTTGTGGTCGTTGTGGCCGTGAATTCAGTCGCACCAATTTGCATGAACTGACCGTGCATCATATCGATCACAATCATGATAATAATCCCTCAGATGGGAGTAACTGGGAAAATTTATGCCTGTATTGTCACGATCATGAGCATCAGAAAAATATTGATAAAGTGCGAGGCTTC
>DASSWO010000190.1:0-2552 GCA_035704795.1 Methylophaga sp.
CATCGAACTTTATTTTGTAATCAGAATATCTTCCATGACCAGATACTCCAGATCTGAGCCAAAGAACATATTCAGCGCATCTTCCGGACTGCACACCATTGGTTCGCCGCGACGATTCAGTGAAGTATTTAGCACCACGCCGTTACCATTCAGCTTTTCAAGCTCACTGATCAGTTGGTAATAACGCGGATTAGTGTCGCGGGTGACAATTTGTGCCCGCGCCGTGCCGTCTTCGTGAACGACTTCTGGAATCCGTGATTTCCAGCTTTCCGCAACATCAAAAGTAAAGGTCATATACGGGCTGGGATGATCGGTCTGCAGGATTTCCGGCGCCACGGTATCGAGCATGCTCGGACAAAATGGACGCCAGCGCTCGCGATATTTGATTTGGGCATTGATACGATCGGCAACACCGGGATGGCTTGGTGAGCCGAGAATACTGCGATTACCTAATGCCCGCGGCCCAAATTCCATTCGGCCCTGAAACCAGGCCACCGGATTACCGTCATTCAGCAATTGTGCGGTGTGCTCCGTGACATTATCGATTTTTTGCCAGCTGACATTTTGTGGATAATTTTCGCAGGCTTCAATGCATTGTTCGGTAGTGTAAGACGGGCCGAGATAGGCATGGCGCATCATTTCTACCGGCACACCAGCCATTTGTGAGGCATAACTGGCTGCGCCAATGGCGGTACCAGCATCGCCAGCAGCCGGTTGCACAAATAATTCTTTGACGCCGGGCAGGGCGATAATGCGTTGATTGAGTTTGACGTTCAGTGCCACGCCGCCGGCATAAGCAATTTTGCCGGTTTCGCGAATAATATCACCGAGATAAAACTCAATCAGATGCAGCGCGCATTTTTCCAGCAAATCCTGAATGCTGGCGGCATAATCGATATACGGTTCGTCTTTTTCGTCACCATCACGCATTGGACCCAGCCAGTCAATAAGCGCCGGGCTGAAAAAATAACCTTTGCCATCTTTCTTGAAACGACGCAGTCCGACAGTGTTGACCAATTTGGTATTGACCTTGAACTCGCCGTTTTTACAATCAATGAGTTTTGAAAAATCAAAGCGTTTAGGGTCGCCATATGGCGCCATACCCATAACTTTGAATTCGCCGTCGAGCATTTCAAAACCAAGATATTCGGTCAGTGCGCCATACATGCCGCCCAAAGAATCCGGATCATAAAATTCTTTGATTTTGTGGATTTGACCGTTTTCGCCATAGCCAAAAAAGGTGGTGGCATATTCGCCTTTGCCATCAATGCCGATAATGGCTGTTTTTTCGGTAAAGCCACTTAAATGATAGGCGCTGCTGGCGTGGGCCAGATGATGTTCGACCGGTACAAATTTGACCCGTTTTGATCCGATGCCCAAATCATCGAGCAGTTGCATGACCATTTCATGATTCCGCCAATAACGACGGTTACCATTAAATAGTGCCAAGAGAGAACGATCCGGCGCATACCAGTGACGTTTGGCGTAGTGCCAACGAGCAGGTGAGCTCAGCGGAATTTCAGCATAGGGAAAAGCCACCATATCGATCTGATCTGGGCGAATACCTGCCTGCTTCAGACAAAATTTGGTGGCTTCATAAGCCATTTTGCCTTTGGCGTGTTTATCACGCAGGAAGCGCTCTTCTTCGGCTGCAGCAATCAGCTTGCCATCAACATAAAGTGCCGCTGAGGCATCATGGCCAACGGCGCCGGAAAGACCTAAAACAATCATATTTAAATCACAAAGTTATATTTTAAAACGGCATTATGTCAGTTGTCGGTTGCTTTTGTCCCATGCAGCCAGCTTTGAATACCCGGTAACTGCCAAAAAGTTTCTCTGGCAGCTTCATCAGAAAAATGTTGATTAAGGTAAGCATGTGATCGCGATACGAGATTTCGATCAGTTGGCTCTTTTTGTTGCTCCATCATTAACGATGCTAGTTTGTCACTATGGCCTACTGGAAATAACTTACCTAAATTACCAATTACCTCAATGCTGCCACCAGAGTCAGAGCTGATAACAGGGATTCCGGCAGTCATAGCCTCAAGCAGTACCATGCCAAATGGTTCATCATTTGAAGATAATACGAAGCAATCAAAAGCTTTAAAATAACGGTTCGCTTCGGGAATAAAACCTAAGAATATGACTTTTTCGGAAACTCCTAAATCAGAAACTAAGTTTTTTAACGTATATTCAAGTTTACCTTTACCCATAATCAATAACTTAGTATTTGATTTCAGATTTTTGTGCGCTTTTGCGAATGCCTGAATAAGTGTTTTGTGATCTTTCATGGGGTGTAGTCTGCCGGCTGTTGCAAAAAACCAGTCATCTTCTGCCAAGCCAAGCTGAGCCCTTGCCTGTTCTCTGGAATATTGACTATCAAAGAGGCTTTTGTAATCAATTCGGTTATGAATAGTAGCAATACGATCTTCTGACCAATCGGGAAAAAAGGATCGCAGTTCTTCCTCAACAGCCTTGGACACACCAACCATCATCAAACGCTTGCGAAACCAATTAATAGTAAAACGTTTCATTGGGCGACGATAGTCACC
>DASSWO010000199.1:0-2595 GCA_035704795.1 Methylophaga sp.
TCACAAGCAGGCTTTTTTATTTTAATCGGCTATTTTCGCAAATCAGCCGGTAAAATGCCCGTATGAATGTTTTATTCCCTGCTATTAAATGAGCTTTTTCGAACTGAACGGTATCAATATTGCCGTCAAACGCAGTGCCCGTCGAAAAACTATGGCTCTGAAAGTGCGCGGTGATGAAGTATCGCTGCATCTGCCCAAGCGGGTGCCGTTATGGCTGGGCAAACAGTTTGTTGCCAAACAACAGGATTGGTTAAAAGCCAGATTGCTGATGACTGGCCAACAAGCCAAACGGGTTTTTAACGCCAAAAGTGCACAACCCTATCTGGGCAATGATTATCCGCTGCGTCTGGATCCCGGCTTAAAACAGCGCCGGCAGCTGATTTTTAAGGATCAGCAATTCAATTTAAAGTTACCCGCTGATAGCCATGCTGACGTTATCAAAAACGCTTTTTTGCGCGGTTACCGACAACTGGCGGAGGTCTATCTGCCGGATCGTTGCCAACAACTTGCCGATCTCACCGGCCTGCAACCGAAACAAATTCAGCTTCGCAGCTATAAAGCACGTTGGGGCAGTTGTAACGCCCGCGGCGAAGTGCAACTGAACTGGCTGCTGATTCAGGCCCCACCGCAAGTGATTGATTACGTCATTATCCATGAGCTGTGTCATTTACAGCAGATGAATCACAGCGTGAATTTCTGGCAATTGGTTGAGCAATTTACTGCCGATTATCGCGTTCATCGCGATTGGCTGAAACAACATGGGCAGTTGTTAATGCTCTAGATGACCTTGATTAACTTGTTTTTTTTCGACTATCTATTATGATATGTCACTCGGGTAAGGAACGCTGCGACAGAGACACCTCTGCTAGGCTTACCCAACGTAAATCTTCAAACGGCGTTCATTATTAACAGGTCACTGGTAGTAATGGACGAAGTTTCCGAACTTTTCTCATAGTCCGACTATCTTTACCTACATTAAATAATGAGGAAGTTGTCTATGAGTAGTGCTTATCTTTTTACCTCTGAATCGGTTTCAGAAGGTCATCCAGATAAAGTCGCTGATCAAATCTCCGACGCAGTACTCGATGCCATTATCGAACAAGACCCGCAAGCCCGGGTTGCCTGCGAAACGCTGATTAAAACCGGTGTGGCAATTGTTGCCGGAGAGGTCACTACGTCTGCTTGGGTCGATCTTGAACAAATCGTCCGCGATACCATCTGTGAAATCGGTTATACCAGCTCTGAAGTCGGTTTTGATGGCCAGACCTGCGGCGTGATGTCGGTTATCGGTAAACAATCGCCTGATATCAATATGGGCGTTGATCGCGGCAGCGAAGAAGAACAAGGCGCTGGTGATCAGGGCCTGATGTTTGGTTATGCCAGTAATGAAACCGAAGTGCTGATGCCGGCGCCAATCACCTATGCACATCGTCTGGTTAAACGCCAGGCACATATCCGCAAATCAGGTGAGTTGAAATGGCTGCGTCCCGATGCCAAGAGTCAGGTCACGTTTATTTATGAGGACGGCAAACCCGTCGGTATCGATACCGTCGTATTATCGACACAACATAACCCGGATATCAAACAATCTGACTTACATGAAGCGGTGATGGAACATATCATCAAACCGGTATTGCCGGCAGAATGGCTGACCAAAAACACCCGCTTTCATATCAACCCGACCGGCCAGTTTATTATTGGTGGCCCCGTCGGTGACTGCGGTCTGACCGGCCGGAAAATCATTGTTGATACTTATGGCGGTATGGCCCGTCACGGTGGCGGCGCGTTTTCCGGTAAAGATCCGTCAAAAGTCGATCGCAGCGCCGCTTATGCCGGTCGTTATGTCGCCAAAAACATCGTTGCCGCAGGTCTTGCTGATCGCTGTGAAATTCAGGTGTCTTATGCTATCGGTGTCGCCCACCCGACGTCTATCAGCGTCGATACGTTTGGCACTGGCAAAATCAGTGAAGAACGTCTGGTCGCGCTGGTCCGCGAACACTTTGACCTGCGACCCATTGGTCTCATCAAAATGCTGGATCTGGTACGCCCCATTTATAAACAAACCGCCGCCTACGGCCACTTTGGCCGTGAAGAAGCTGACTTTAGTTGGGAACGAACCGATCTTGCTCCCGTCTTACGTGACGCTGCCGGTCTCAAATAATTAACAGGATATTTATCATGCAATCACAAACTGTAGAAAATTTAAAACCCGACTATAAAGTTGCCGATATTAAACTCGCTAAATGGGGTCATCAGGAAATAAAAATCGCCGAAAGCGAAATGCCCGGCCTGATGGCACTGCGTAAAGAATATGCTGGTAAAGCACCACTGAAAGGCGCACGTATTGCAGGTTGCCTGCATATGACCATTCAAACCGCTGTGTTAATCGAAACATTGGTGGAATTAGGCGCCGAAGTACGCTGGTCATCATGTAATATTTTCTCAACGCAGGATCACGCCGCTGCAGCCATTGCTGATCAGGGTATTCCCGTGTTTGCCTGGAAAGGTGAAACCGAAGAAGAAGCGGCCTGGTGTATTCGTCAAACGATCATTGGCACCGACGGCTGGCGGCCCAATATGATTCTGGATGATGGT
>DASSWO010000205.1:0-2546 GCA_035704795.1 Methylophaga sp.
TATTACCTCGCCAGATGGTAACTGGGAAAGCACCCGGATGCTGCTGAAAGATGACAAGATGGGGTATTCCTTCCATATCACCACAATTTTTGCTGGTGCTGACTTCCGTATGCATTACCAGAATCATTTGGAATCAGTTTATTGCATTAGTGGTGAAGGCGAAGTTGAAACACTGGATGATGGCAAGGTTTATAAAATCACACCAGGAACCTTATACAACCTGGATCAACATGATCGCCACATCTTGCGAGCATTCAAAGAGCTGAAACTGGCCTGTGTATTTAACCCACCATTAAATGGTAAAGAAGTACACAACGCTGAAGGTGCTTACGAGTTAGATGCCGAATCGGTTAGCGAGTAATCAGCATACTTATTTTTTCCACAAGAGCGATTTATGACTTTTCATACCGTTGAAAAAATTGGCGGCACCTCAATGAGTGATTATGTTGCGGTGCGTGACAATATCATTCTGAAACCTGTACACGATGAAGGTCTGTACAACCGGATCTTTGTCGTCTCCGCCTATGGCGGCATCACCAATATGCTGCTGGAACATAAAAAAAATGGCCAGGCCGGCGTTTACGCCGAGTTTGCTAACAGTGTTAATGACGACACATGGCAAGAAGCTTTAGAAAAACTCAAAGCCGAAGTATTGGTAATCAATAAACATCTGTTTGGTGAAACCAAGTTGGCCAGTGAGGCTGATGCTTACATTATGGAACGTCTGGAAGATGCCGGACGGGTTTTAGCCGACTTACAGCGCCTGTGCCAGCATGGCCATTTTGCATTGGATCAGCATTTATCAACGGTGCGCGAAATGCTCGCCAGTATTGGTGAAGCGCATAGCGCCTGGAATACAGCACAATTGTTAAAACAAGACGGCATCAATGCCGTATTTGTCGATTTAACCGGTTGGCAAACCGATAAGCATATGTCATTAGACACGCGTATCAAAAACGCTTTTGCTAACATTGATTTGCAAACGCAGTTACCGATAGTTACCGGTTATGCACATAGTGAAATTGGCCTGATGTCAGCTTTCGATCGGGGTTACAGCGAAATGACCTTTAGTCGTATTGCCGTGCTGACCGAAGCTAATGAAGCGATTATTCATAAAGAGTTTCATTTAAGCAGTGCTGATCCACGTCTGGTGGGTGAAGACAATGCCGTGCCGATTGGCCGGACTAATTACGATGTTGCTGATCAACTGGCTAATCTGGGCATGGAAGCGATTCATCCCAAAGCGGCAAAAGGTTTACGGCAAAATGATATTCCGCTTCGGGTGCGCAATACCTTTGAACCGGAACATGCCGGTACACTGATTACCGGTGACTATGTCAGCAGCACACCTTGTGTTGAAATCATTGCCGGTTGTAAAGGTGTATTTGCGTTTGAGGTGTTTGATCAGGATATGGCCGGTAATATTGACAAATACGATGGTGAAATTCTGGCACAAATTCGTCGTTTTAAAGCGCATATTATCTCTAAAGATATCAATGCTAATACCATTACCCATTACATCTCGACCAATCTGAAAACGATTCGTCGCATTCGTGATGCGTTAATGGAGATTTTCCCCGAAGCAGAAATCAATCAGCAAAAAGTCTCGATTGTTTCGGCGATTGGCAGTGATATGAAAATCCCGGGCATTCTGGCAAAAACGGTAGCAGCACTGGCCGAAAAAAATATCAGTGTTTTGGCCATGCACCAATCAATGCGTCAGGTCGATATGCAGTTCATTATCGATGAAGATGATTATGCCGATGCTATCAAGAGTCTGCATAGTCACCTGGTAGAGGTTCATGACCACGGACGGGCAATATGTCTGGCAGGCTGATAGGACTGATTTTATGTTTGCTGCCATTACTGGTGAATGCCGAACCGGCAGAGGTGCAGGTCGCACCTTTGCCGGACGCGCAAGTGGCAGAATTTGAAGCCGAAGTAGAAGCCCTTAACGAGCCCTTATATTCGCCGTTCATTGAACGCTATGTAATGGATGAATTAAAGCAGTTACGCATCGATATGGCCGCACTGCGGCATGAAATGATTCAGCAGATCGTGGACAGAGAAATTAATGCTGTCGATAAAGCGGTTAGCTACTCGACCAATACGGTGACCTATTTCTTTTACCTGATTGCTGGTGCGACCTCTATTCTGGTCTTGGTTGGCTGGACGTCAATTCGCGAAATTCGTGAACGGGTGCATTCACTGGCCGATGAAGAGATTTCTAAACTGGTAACCGAGTACGAGCATCGTTTGCATGCGATTGAGTTACAGCTTAATCAGAAAACGCTGCATATCGAAGAAAACCGTGAAGAAATTGAACGGACGCAAGATTTGCAATCATTATGGTTGCGGGCGGCACAGGAAAATAGAGCAGCGCACAAAATTGCTATTTATGATCAGATCCTGAAAATAAAACGTGATGATTGTGAAGCGCTGACTTATAAAGCCGATGCGGTATTGGAATTAGGCGAACCGCAGTGGGCTTCAAACTTATGTCATCAGGTTTTGCTCATTGATCCGGAAAACAGTCATGCCTTTTA
>DASSWO010000267.1:0-9902 GCA_035704795.1 Methylophaga sp.
CGCGGCAGCGTTGGCAGCGGGTTTGATTGGCGGCAGTTTAGCGGCCGGCAGTCATGCCACCAAAGCCGGCAGCCGTTTACTAATTAATACCTCACCGGAACCGTTCAGCAATTGGGGTGCATCGATTGGCGAGGATTTAATCGTCATTGGTGGCCTGTGGCTGGCATTAAATCATCCAATAGGCTTTTTAGGTTTGCTGATACTGTTTATCGCGCTGATGATCTGGCTGTTGCCAAGATTATGGCGATTAATAAAACTGGTGCTGCGCCAGATCGGCAGTTGGCTGGGCTGGTGCGAAGCACCACTGAAACCGGATAAAACCATCACCCCGTCGACCGAACCATCAACACAACTGAAAAAAATTGACTAACGCCGCCTGTAAACCACGCCCTCCGGCGATCGTTGCATATCAAAAGCATCGCTGTAACCACTGATGGTTTCGGAAGCACCGAGAAATAGATAACCGCCGGGATTGAGTGCCTGTGCCATACGCTGCAAGATATCAACCTTGCGCTGTGCCGAAAAATAAATCAGTACATTACGGCAAAAAATCACATCAAAGCGGCCCAGTACGCCATAGCTCTGTAACAGATTCTGTTCGCGAAACTGCACCCGTTGCTTGAGCTCGCTACTGATTTCCCATTGCTCTTCTTGCGTCGCCGTAAAAAACTGCTGTTTTCGCGCCTGCGACAAGCCCCGATCCAAGGCGCCTGACTCATAGATACCGCGACGCGCCGCCACCAGCATTTTATTTGAAATATCCGTGGCAACAATTTGCGTGCTGGTAAGTTTACTGCCTGGAGTTTTACGCAGATATTCACTGATAAGCATGCTAATTGTGTAAGGCTCTTGCCCGGATGAACAAGCCGACGACCAAATCCGGCAGGGTGCTTTCAAGGTTTTATCGAGTTCAGCCAGTAAATGTTTTTCCAGAATCAGGAATGGACTGCCATCACGAAACCAGGAAGTTTCATTGGTGGTCATGGCATCAATGACGGCGTTGCGTAAATACCGCGGACTACCATGCTGAATGGCGGTCAGTAAGTCTGAAACCGAGGCAATATTTTCATCACGCAGCAATTTTGTCAGACGGCTGATAATCAGGTATTGCTTACCATCCCCCAAAAGAATGCCGCAAGCCTGCTCGAGAAAAAGCCGGAATTTTTCGTAATCTACCTGACTGATTTCTTGCGATTGCAGCATACTCAGTTCTTTTGACATTCCTTTGATATCTATCAATCTTTACGTAGTTAACGTCTAATATTGCTAAATATTTAATTACTTGCTCGCGACTTTGGTTACCAGCATATGAAAAATTCCCAAAAACTGAAACATATACTTATCACTGGCTGCTCTTCAGGCATTGGACTTGAAGCTGCCAAATTACTTCATGCGCGTGGTCATAAGGTGGTGGCCAGTGTCCGTCAGACCGCTGATCTCGCTCCATTTAAGGCGCTGGGCATTGCTTGTGTATTACTGGATCTGGATAACGATGTATCGATAACATCTGGCCTTAATGCGGCATTAGAACAGCTTGATAATCGTATTGATGTGTTATTTAACAACGCGGCTTTCGGCCAGCCCGGTGCGGTAGAAGACCTAAACCGGCAGATCTTACAGGCGCAGTTTAATACCAATGTCTTTGGCACCCAGCAGCTGACCAATCAAGTGATTAAAATCATGCGCCAGCAAGGTGCCGGGCGCGTTGTTTATAACAGCTCCGTATTAGGTTTGGTGACGTTACCTTATCGCGGTGCTTATAACGCCAGTAAATTTGCCCTTGAGGGCTTGGCTGATACTCTGAGGCTGGAATTGCGTGGCAGTGGCATTTTTGTCAGCCTGATCGAACCAGGCCCTATCCTGAGTCAATTCCGCGCCAATGCTTTTGCCAAGTATCAGCAACATATTGATAAAACCGGCAGTGCTCACCAACATGTTTATCAGGCGATGGAAAACCGGCTGACCAAAACCGGACCGGCGGCGCCATTTACACTGCCGGCCTCTGCGGTAGTCGATAAATTGATTCATGCAATTGAAGCCGATCGGCCGAAAATCCGATATTTTGTGACCTTTCCGACCTATTTGCTGGCAACGTTAAAACGCTTATTGCCGGGCCGGGCTTTAGACTGGGTATTAGCTAAAATTTCAGCAAATGAGCAGCGCTGATTATGGCAACTTTACGCAGTCATTTTTTGTGACATAATCGCCAGCATCTGATGGAGCAGAACTTCATGACGGGTATTTCGCGTAACAGTCTGCAATGGCAATCGGTCATTAAAGTTTTTTTCGGCAGCCTGCTTAGTGGTCTGCTGGCATTATCAATCGCCGCTTATCTGATTTTCAGCCATGTAGATGGGAAGCTCACCGTTGCTGATTTGGTGGTTTATTTTGGGCTTGCGACAACGCTGTTAATTATTATTGCAAGTTTATGGGCATTGTATTCGTTTCAACAGCTGGGGCGGCCACTTCAGGCTTTGGAGCAGATTAGCTTTGCTCTGCCCATGTTATCGGCTAAAAAATATCAGGAAGCACAACAGATTTTCAGGCAACTTGAATCTGCCATCGTGCATCAGGAAATCATAGGATTGCAGCGCGCCGGTACACAATTGGCTGATGTGCTGGAACAGCTGGATATCAATATTTTTCAGCGCAGTCAGCAAATTCATGCCAAATCTGATGAGCTTCGCAGTGAGCGCGACTTTATTAAAAGCCTGCTCGATACCGCCCAATTGATTATTGTGACCGTGAACGAGCAGTTTCAGGTGACCTTATTTAATGATCATGGGGAAAAGCTGACCGGCTTCAAAGAAATCGAACTTCTCAATACTGATGTGGCGCGAATGTTTCCTGCCGGTCACTGGCTGGAGGCAAAAACCCGGTTTAACGAATTAATGGCAGGTAATATCCGGATTGCCCAGCAAGATGCCGAACTGATTGATAAAAATGGCCTGATTAAACAAATTTCCTGGCTGCATTCCCGGTTGGAAAACAATAATAATAATGCAGTGATCTTATCTGTCGGTCTCGATATGACCGCCAAAAAAGAAGCTGAAAAACGTATTGTCTGGATGGCTGAACATGATCCGCTGACCGATCTGTGCAATCGGCGAAAATTCACGGAAGAATTTGAAAAATCGCTGCGCAGCGCCATTCGTTATCACCATAACAACACGCTGCTTTATCTGGATCTGGATCAATTTAAAGATATCAACGATACCAGCGGTCACCGGGCTGGCGATGAGTTGCTGGTGTTGGTTGCCAAGACACTGAAAAAAGTCACCCGTTTTACCGATTTGGTAGCGCGCCTGGGCGGTGATGAATTTGCCGTGCTGATGCCGGAAAGTGATGATGCCGGCGCCCGCATTTTAGCGAAAAAAATCCTTCAGGAATTAGCCACGATTCAGCTGGAATATGGCATTGTTCGCCATAAAATAACGGCAAGTATTGGTATCGTCCATTATCCTTTACACGATGCCAGTATTCATGAGTTGCTGACCTTTGCTGATTTAGCTATGTATAAAGCCAAAACTAATGGTAAAAGTAATTACCACGTATTTTCAGCTGATGATCAAACCCGCGAGGAACTGGAAACACGGGTGTTCTGGAAACACCAAATCGAAGATGCGCTGGAAAATCATAATTTTATTTTGCATTACCAGCCGATTCTGGAACTGAAATCCAACACCGTCGAGCATTACGAAGTGTTGATCCGCATCCATCATCCGGAAACTGGCGATATCAGCCTGCCCGGTAAATTTATCGAAGTGGCCGAACAAGTTGGCCTTATCCGTAATATTGATCAACTGGTTATTAATAACGGCATTAAAAAGCTCGCTGAAATGCAAAAACAAGGCATTAAAGCCCGTTTTGCCATCAATTTATCAGCATCGATTATCGATGCGCCGATGCTGTTACCGCTTCTGAAAAAGCTTATTAAAAAGCACGAAATTGATCCTGCTGGGCTGATTTTTGAAGTCACTGAAACCGTTGCCGTCAGTAATTTACAAAAGGCAAAAGCCATGATGCTGGCCATCAAAGCGCTGGGCTGTCAGTTTTCACTGGATGATTTTGGCGTCGGTTTTTCATCGTTTAATTACATGCGTGAACTACCGGTCGATATCATCAAAATTGATGGCATATTTATCAAAGATCTCGATAAAAATGCCGATGACCAGCTGTTTGTTAAAGCGCTGGTCGACGTTGCCAAAGGACTTGGACGCAAAACCATAGCTGAATTCGTTGAAAGTCATGCCGTACTGACCTTATTGCGTAGCTATGGGGTCGACTTTGCACAGGGTTATTATATTGGCCGGCCGGCGCCCAAAATTTTATCGCATTCCGACTGGCAACCCAGCGATCTCCATTAGATAAGTTGCTACATCTTTGTGCAGCATCACCATTGCCATGGCGCAAGCCAGTGCCAAATCTATCGTTATTTAATTGCAAAAAGAGCTAATGCATTAATGTAAACAATATTAAAGCCATTGGCATAAAACACGCTGATTGCCCACATTTTCCCCATCGAATCAATCTGGCGCTTTATGTCTTATTTGATATCACAAGAATTTACCCAAAAAAGGGGATATCAATAGTGGCAGTGCCTGATCACTAGCTGCGGTTGGGCAATGCGTAGACATAAACCAAATAATAAGCCATCGCGACAAATCCGGCGCCACCAACAATATTGCCTAAGGTCACGGGGATTATGTTGCCCATTAAGCCACTAAAATCCAATGCTTGTAATTGTTCTGGCGAAAAATGACTCGCAGCAACAATGGCCTGATCGGTCGCAGCAATCATCGCAATGGGAATCATGTACATATTGGCAACGCAATGTTCAAAGCCCATCGCTACAAACCCAGAAATCGGAAATAGCACCGCCATTACTTTGTCGGTCACACTGCGAGAGGCGTACACCATCCAGCTACCGAGACAGACCAACACATTACAAAATAACCCGCGGATAAAGGCTTCAGTCGTCGTCAGTTCAACCTTAGCTAAACCTGCTTTCAGAGCTGTCGCCCCCACCCCATAATTGGCGTTATCCAGATAACCGGATAAGTACACCAGATAGACGGTTACCAAAGCGCCGATCAAATTACCAATGTAAACAATACCCCAATTGCGCATTAATCCGGCAAAGCTGACCTGTCCTTTGGCATAGGCCATCACCACTAAAGTATTACCGGTAAATAACTCCGCGCCGGCAATGACCACCAAAATAAAGCCCAGCGCAAATACCAGCCCCCCCATCAGTCTTGTCAGCCCATAAGCATCGCCGGCACCGGTCATTACCACCGTGTAATACATTGCCGCAAAGGAAATAAAGGCACCCGCCATTAACGATAAAACCACTAACGGGATAATCGACATATTGGCTTTATCAACACCAATGGTTTTGACTTTTTCGGCAACTTCTGCCGGCGTAAAGGCATCCACAAACTTGCCGAAATCAGACATGTGTTATTTTCCTGGTAGGTATGAAATGGGTGCGCATTATAGCAGTGGCAGGCAAATATTTTGCAGGGAGCTGATGCCTAACATTCAGCTTCAATGACCTTAAGCAACCTAGGCGTTAAAACCCTGCACTTTAAACTGTTAAACCACAGAGGACACAGAGATTGTATATGTGTTATCCGCAGATGACGCAGATTGGCGCAGATATAAAATTCACTTAAAGCTGTGACTTCGGCCTTAAATAAAGCTAAAAAAATGAATCACGGACAGGCCATGAGATCTTATTACTTCATTACCTCTGTGTTCTCCGTGCCTCTGTGGTTAACCGTTATAAATCTAAAAGTTAATGCTTCAACTCACTGTTAAACACCAGTTGCTCGTCCTGCACATCGATCTTAATCACCTGACCAGCGCTAAACTTACCCGCCAGAATGTCCTGTGCCAGCTGGTTTTCAACTTCATGCTGGATGACCCGTTTTAACGGACGGGCCCCATAAACCGGATCAAAACCGGCTTCGGCAATATGATCCAACGCCGCATCAGAAAGCTCCAGCGACAAATCCCGTTCGGCCAGCCGTTTGTGTAAATGCGTCAGTTGAATATCGGTGATCGCCCGGATCTGCGCTTTTTGCAGCGGATGAAATACCACCACATCATCAACCCGATTGATAAATTCCGGCCGGAAATGCTGACCGACGATTTCCATCACAGCATTTTTCATCGACTGATAATTTTCTTCACCGGCCATTTCCTGAATCACGTTAGATCCCAGATTCGATGTCATGACCACTACCGTGTTGCGAAAATCGACAGTACGGCCCTGACCATCGGTTAACCGGCCATCATCGAGCACTTGCAGCAAAATATTGAACACATCGGGATGCGCTTTTTCGACTTCATCGAGCAAAATCACCGAGTACGGTTTACGACGCACGGCTTCGGTTAAATAACCGCCCTCTTCATAGCCAACATAACCGGGCGGTGCACCAACCAGGCGGGCTACCGAATGTTTTTCCATAAACTCCGACATATCAATGCGAATCATCGCTTCTTCGGTATCAAACAAAAAGTGGGCCAATGATTTACACAGCTCGGTTTTACCAACCCCTGTCGGGCCAAGGAATAAAAATGAACCATTAGGCCGATTGGGATCAGATAAGCCGGCACGACTGCGGCGAATGGCATTGGCGACCGCATTCACTGCTTCATCTTGTCCAACAACCCGCTGATGCAGGGCTTCGTCCATTTTCAACAGTTTGTCACGCTCACCTTCGAGCATTTTGTTGACCGGAATACCGGTCCACTTGGAAACCACTTCGGCAATTTCTTCCTCACTCACTTTATGCCTGAGTAGTTTGAAATTGTGATCTTCTGTATCGGTAGTAAGCGCTAATTTTTTCTCAAGTTCGGGAATAACGCCATGTTGCAACCTTGCCATGTTTTCATAATCTGAGTTGCGCGTTGCGATATCTAAATCGCTTTTGGCTTTTTCAAGCTCTTCTCTAATCGTTGAGCTACCTTGTGCAATCGCTTTTTCTGACTTCCATACTTCTTCCAGGTCATTATATTCACGGCCCAGTTTTTTCATTTCGGTATCTAACACGCTCAAGCGTTTTTTCGAGGCCTCATCAGCTTCTTTTTCAAGCGCGATACGCTCTGCTCTTAATTGCTGTAATCGGCGCCACAGAGTGTCCATCACCTCCGGTTTTGAATCCATTTCCATTCGAATGCGGCTGGCCGCTTCATCAATCAAGTCAATGGCTTTATCCGGTAAATTACGATCAGTAATATAGCGATGCGATAACGTTGCTGCCGCCACCAGCGCGGGATCGGTAATTTCCACATTATGATGCACTTCGTAGCGCTCGCTCAGACCACGCAAAATCGCGATGGTCGATTCGACACTGGGTTCACCGACAATGACTTTCTGAAAACGCCGCTCTAATGCGGCATCTTTTTCGACGTATTGACGATACTCATCCAAAGTTGTGGCGCCAATACAATGCAGTTCACCACGGGCCAGGGCAGGCTTCAGCATATTACCGGCATCCATTGAGCCTTCGGCTTTACCGGCGCCGACCATGGTGTGGATCTCATCGATAAACAAGATGATCGAGCCTTCCTGTTTCGATAGATCGTTGAGCACCGCTTTGAGGCGCTCTTCAAATTCGCCGCGGAATTTGGCACCGGCAATCAGCGAGCCCATATCCAGCGCTAAAACCCGCTTATGTTTCATGCCTTCAGGCACTTCACCGTTAATAATCCGCTGCGCCAGCCCTTCAACGATGGCAGTTTTACCGACACCAGGTTCACCGATTAAAACCGGGTTATTTTTGGTGCGCCGTTGCAACACCTGAATGGTACGGCGAATTTCGTCATCACGGCCAATGACCGGGTCCAGCTTGCCGCTTTCCGCACGAGCGGTTAAATCGATGGTGTATTTTTCCAGCGCCTGGCGTTGCTCTTCAGCATTTTGATCGGTCACGCGCTCACCACCTCGAATCTTGTCAATCGCCGCATTTAAAGTGACTTTACTGGCGCCATGTTTACGCAATAATTCACCGGTCTGATTTTTATCATCAACGGCCGCCAGCACAAATAATTCGCTGGAAATAAATTGATCACCACGCTGCTGTGAGAGTTTGTCCGTTTGATTAAGCAACCGGTTTAAATCCTGCGATACATGAATATCACCGCTGCCGCCCTGTACTTGGACAACACGGTTCAGCTGATTTTCAAGATCCGCCTGATAGCTGACAACGTTAACACCGCTTTGCGCGAGCAACGGTTTGACACTGCCACCCTGTTGTTTCAGCAGCGCCAGCATCAGATGCACCGGCTCGATATATTGATGATCTTTACCGACCGCCAAGCTTTGCGCCGCGCCCAGCGCTTCCTGAAATTTACTGGTGAGTTTATCAATCTGCATAACTGCAAAGTCCCTAATAAAACTAAGTTAATTGGTAAATGGGGCGGCGGCGTAATTAATTCAAGCAGGTGAAAAGAATTCTTTAAACGCCTCAGCAGAAAAGCTTTTTTAGATTTAACATGAGATGATTCAGGTATCAGCAGAACGACCTTTTACCCATGTATTCATCAAAATCAGTTTTACCCTTTTTCATGTTCGTATTGTTCAGCTCGCCAGTATTAGCAGACTGGCCATTATGGCAAGCTTTTCAGGATAAATTTATCCAAAAAGATGGCCGAGTCATTGATTACCAAGAGCCACCAGGCATAACGACCTCTGAGGGACAGACTTATTCACTCTTTTTTGCCCTGGTTGATAATCAACCAGAGCAATTTGAACGATTATTAAGCTGGACTGAAAACAATCTGGCCAAAGGTGATCTCAGTCAGAATTTACCTGCCTGGTTATGGGGACGAGCTGACTCGGGACAATGGCAGATACTTGATGAAAACTCCGCCTCGGATGCCGATATTTGGTTGGCTTACACTTTGCTGGAGGCTGCTGAGCGATGGCAGCGCCAGGACTATGCTGCACTTGGCCATGCTCTGCTCAGATTAATTAATCAATATCAGGTTACTGATTTACCGGGGCTTGGCAAAATGCTAATGCCCGGTCAGCAAGGATTTGTTTTGGGTGATGATCGCTGGTTACTCAATCCCAGTTATCTGCCGCCCCAGCTGTTTTGTGCTTTAGCAAACTTTGACCCTAAAGGTCCCTGGGCAGACATTTATCGCAATAGCCTGCGTTTGCTCAGCGAGTCTGAACGTTATGGTTACGCTGCCGATTGGATTAGCTACAGCAACAAACAAGGCTGGCAATGGCTCTCAGAACAAGAGCAAACAGCCAGCTATGATGCGATTCGCGTATATATGTGGCTGGGTATGATGCCGGAAGGTGACAGTCGTAAATTGTTACTGGAAAAATACCATGGCCCATTTGATTGGTTAATGGCTGGACATCATTACCCGCCGGAATATATCGATTTAACCACCGGTGAAACCCGTGGCCGCGGTCCCGCGGGTTTTTCAGCAGCGCTGCTGCCCTATTTAAAGAGCCTTGGCGCCGACCAACTGATAAGCCAACAAAAAACCCGTATTGATCGCAAAAGTAACGGCGAATTACTTGGCGAACATCAGCATTATTACGATCAAGTTTTAGGCTTATTTGCTTTTGGCTGGATGCAGCAGCGCTATCAGTTTTCCGCTAACGGTCGCCTAATCCTCGCTTGGGATGATCAAAAACTCTTTGAAAACGCAGCACCCAAATAGGCTGCACCGCTGGTGTCTTGTGATTCCAGTGTACCGCCATGTAATTCCAGACTCAGTCCACTGGCAAAATAGTGGGTGGCAAACAGACCGTATTGTTTAATACGATAGCTTTTACCTTCCTGATACATCCCCTCCAAGCCAACATGCCACATGCCAGTTGGCCGATAGCCGAGTCGCAAGCGGTTAAACTGTGATTGCGGACCGATGCT
>DASSWO010000018.1:0-3804 GCA_035704795.1 Methylophaga sp.
GATTAAATCCAAAACAATTTGCCGACGATATTCATGATCAATGGCGTGTACCTGCCCATCGTGATGAATGGTTAAAGATGCTTAGCACCTTGCTGGACTTTGCTGATAATACACAAACACGTGTAACGACACTCTCAGGTGAAATTCACCTGGGAGCAAGATCTACTATCAAACGAAATGGTACCGTTATTCATCAATTCATCGCTTCAGGTGTTGCACATCCCCCAGCGCCGCCGTCTGTGGTCTGGCTCTGTGAATTGTTAAGTAAAGGGGTGCAAGACATAAATGACGATATTGATATTCGCATGGAATATTTCTTTAATTCTGGAAAGCGAAAGTATCTTCGGGCCCGAAACTGGCTATCTCTAGAACTTCATATCACCAATGACATTTCAAGTTGCTGGCACGCAGAAAATCAAGAATCCATATTGTTTCAAGTATGAGCTGGCTGGTCTTTTGTTGTTATTGCCACCATGAAATTTTAATTTATGCATTCCCACCCTAATCATATACATTAACCAGGGCCATCAGCTTTATTTTAATATATTAAATTACTTTTCCAGCCACCAAAAGCTGACGATTAATTACACATAAATAAGATTTTAATTAAACCTATTTGTAAGCTGGATGCCCAAGCGGCATATCGTAACGCTGTTGTCGATACAACCATGATGGCAGTAAAACATGTGCCAGCGCTTCATGAGCATCTTCTTTTTTGGCAGGTCCAAGAATTTTTAATTGCCGTGTATCCGGGGAGTAATGGCCCTCAAGCGCTTCTTTTTGAGGCCTCAGCACTGTGACTTTTTCTCCCTGCATCAACGCAAAATAATTGGCAAACTGCATCAGAGCGCGTCCCGGCGATTGATGCTCTTCAGGGCGACTCAGATCTCTGCCGATCATTGGTGTTTCGGCCGAAATACCCATCAGCGACAATAATGTCGGTGCCATATCAATCTGACTTGCCACCGTCTTAATTCGCTTTGGCTCAATATCAGCGCCAAGGATAAGCCCTGGAATTTGAAATCTTTCAATAGGCACCAAAGCATCACCGTAAACATTCAAATCATGATCAGCAATAACCAAAAATAGGGTGTCTTGCCAATAATCACTTTGCATAGCCTTATCAAAAAACGCTCCTAAGGCATAATCTGCATATTTAACCGCATTCAAATCAGTTTGCTTCTCCGGTACATGCAGGTCGATCCGTCCATCCGGAAACTCATAGGGTGAATGGTTACTGGATGTAAATACCAAGCTAAAGTAAGGCTGTCTTTTTTGGTGCATTTCACTGATGCGAGCATGTGCTTTGTTAAACAAATCCTCGTCCGAAACACCCCAGCTACCTTTGAATACGGGATTCTCATAATTGTCTTGATCGATAATCGACTCAAAGCCGTTACCAATAAAGAATGTTGCCATATTGTCAAAGTGCGATTCACCACCATAGATAAATTCGGTGAAGTAGCCCTTTTGATTTAACAAATCTGCAATGGTGAAGAAGTTCTGTTGTGACAGAGAGAGCTTGACGACACTTCTTGCAGGGGTAGGCAAATAACCACTGATGATCGCTTCAATACCGCGAACGGAGCGCGTACCGGTGGCATAAAGCTGTTCAAACCACCAACCTTTATCTTTTAGTTTTTCAAGTTCGGGGGTGACCGCATGTTCACCGCCCAGCGATTCCACAAAGGTTGCCCCCATACTTTCTTCAAGGATAATCACAAGGTTTAGCGGTTTATCGCGATTTACCGATGCTTCACGTTTATTTAAGGTAGGAAACGGCGTATCTGGATCAGCATTTAACCAAGGATAATTCTGGTCCATTTCTGCCATGATTTCATCGTCGGTTAACGAACCATAGACTTCGCCAGCCTCAGCCTCATGCTGCATATTGTAAATTGCAAAATAAACTGACCAAGTAGAGTTGATGATAAGGCTGTTCACCATGGCATCAGAGGTTATTGCAAAAATCGCGGGGTTTGCTGGGCGGTGTGCCAGCGTTGAACGAATCATCACCACCAGAAGCAATACCAGAAGCGGCCAGGTTAACCAAAGCTTCCATACAGGCCAGTCAAGCCGATACTGCGACAACCATTTCTGCAAAACCTTGCTGATCAGCCAGCCCGCAATAATAGTTAGGGATATGCCGATAATCAGTGGCGCCCGGAAGCCTTCCCATAATGTTGAAAACACTTCTTTGGGGTACTGAAGATACTCAACAAACAGCCTGTTGGGACGCAGATCATACTGAATGATGAAAGCGGGTGTCGCCGTCTCCATAAACACCACCAAAATGATGATAAAAGCGCCCCAAAGCCAGACCAGTTTTTGCCATAAAGGCCAGGTAACTTTATTTACCAGTAATGGCATTACCAGTGCGAGAGGGGCAATTAACATGCCCATAATGATCAGATCAGCGCGAATGCCTTGGATGACAAAAGTCGGTATATCTATTGCTGCAGTGACCCTCTCCCATTGCCAAATAGCCAGCCCCCAACGAGATAAGGACAAAATTGCCAGCCCTACCAATAACAGTTTCAACAGAATTTGATAGGGGCCAAGCCAAGCAAGATAGTTACGTTTCATAAACAGTCGTTTTTTTAGGGAATTAAGAAAGTTTGGGCCACAACAGGACTAGCCAAGTAGCCACAGCGACCAACAGCGTCATTAAAACAGCCAAAGAACCATAGTCTTTGGCCCGACCAGCCAATGGGTGCAATTCGGTACTGAACCTGTCCAATGTGCACTCTATGGCGGAGTTGATGGCTTCCACTACCATTACGGCTACCATCACCCCTATCAAAGCCAGGCGCTCCGGTGCATTAAAGTCGATGATAAATACGGCGGGTAACAGCAGCAGAAAAATAACCAGCTCCTGCCGGAATGCTGATTCATAACGCACACATGAATACAGCCCCCGTAGCGAATAATAAGTTGCAAATATCAGCCGTTTCAGGCCCGTATGTTTTTGAAATGTTGCAGTCATGTGATTTTTTGCTTGGTGGGGAAATGAATCTCGATGGTGGTGCCGCCGTTATCAGACTGGAGCACACTTAATTTCAGGTTGAGTTTTTCACTGATCATCTGGGCGATTAACAGGCCAAAACGTGTTTCCTGGAAAAGTAAATGCTGCCCATTGAGATGTGATGTTAAGCGTTGTTGAATATCTGACGGCAAACCACTGCCAAAATCAGTCACCCTAATAACGTTGTCACTTGACTGAATGCATACTTCGCCATGCGTATGCTGAAGTCCGTTATGCAGCAAGTTGCGTAGCAGCATTCTCACGAGTGAGCGATGGGTATGAACCAGCTGCTTGTCATAGTTTGATTCAAGATGATTCAGCCGCTCAGCCGCCATTGGCATTTCGTTTTGAATTTCTTCGATGGCATCCTGAATCAGCACGCTCAAAGAAATTTGCGAATCACTCGCAGGCTGCTCATTGCGAAGCAGGGCTAGCAGCGTATTCACCTCTACCTGCATATTATTTACGGTCTGCCGAATACGCTTCATCGTCTGTTTATCAGCCGCTGATAATTGTTGCCGCTTTTCAATCACATCCAGCGCACCTGATAAGATCGCAATCGGCGTGCGTAGCTCATGGCTAGCGGTTTTGATAAACATATTTTCACGTTGCACAAAATCTTCCATTGCATCTAAAAAACGATTAAAGGCATTGGCGATATTGTTATATTCGTGCTCAATGTAATCATTTTCCAGTCGTTGCATGCTCTTGCCGGGCGTAGTTTTCTGTATGGCATGTGTCAGTTTTTGTAATGGTTTCACCAGTTTTTTTGCGCCCAG
>DASSWO010000048.1:0-15251 GCA_035704795.1 Methylophaga sp.
AGCTGAAAATTGTTTACTACCTTAACGCCGCTTTGATCGTCTTATTGGTGGGGTATCAAATCTATCTGAATCTTTCAGAAACCCAATATGCTTCCCTGCATCTGTCAAAAATTGAAGCGATACAACAAACGCTAAGAGACAACACAAAACTACAGTTTGTTGTGGTCGGTAATATTAATAATTCCTCAAGTATTTTCCAGAAGCAGTTTATTCCAAGATTGAATCAGTCCGGGGCTGCTTTTTTGATTTCTTCAGGCAATGCTGTCAGTGATGGTGCCGAGGAAAACTATCGTTCGCTGATTAAAATGCTTGAAGGCCTGGATATGCCATGGCTACTCACTTACGGAGAAAATGAAGACAGTAACTTTGGTGATTTTCGTTTCTTTAAGCACTTTGGCCCACCTTTTTTCTCTTTCTCGGCTAACGGCAATCACTTTATTTTTCTGGATAACACAGGCAACACACCCTATCAGTGGCAAATGGAATGGCTTAGCCAGGAATTAAGTCGTTCGTCAGCGACCAATCGCTTCGTGTTTCTTGGTCTACCGGTACATCCTCAGTTGGAAAATACCCCGGCTTTTGCCGCGGACAATTACTTTACTGATGAAAAGATCGGTCAACAGCTTCACCGGCTGTTTCAGCAACACCAAGTCGATGTGGTGTTTTCTGCCAATTTGGCGTTATATGCTGATCAGACAATAGATGGGGTGCGCTATGTCACAACCGGAGGGGCTGGCGGGGTCATTGTTGATGATGACAACAGCTATCACCATTACGTACAGGTTGCTGTTTCGGCGGATGAAATCAGCATAACGCCGGTCAAACCACGCATCAGCCAATCCTCTTTTCAAAGAACCTTAAACAGCATCTGGTCAGCAATTTATACCTTCTTTTATGTCAGCTTCACCCGGTTTTTAGTCGTTGTCAGTTTGTTGGCGCTGGTCGGGCTCAAACTGCGTGAAATAATTTATGAAAACCGCGACTTTTATACTCATTTCACTATTGATGATTCAAAGTATCGTGACAAGCCTAAGCGGATTGCTTTTTTTACCAATAATTTCTTTCCCTTTATATCCGGCGTTACTATTTCTATTGATCGGCTGGCCAGGGGGCTGCGTGAGCGGGGGCACCATGTGCATATATTTGCCCCGGACTATCCTGATGAGAGACAGTCCACCTCACTGTGCTCACGGGTGAAAACGCTGTTTGCTTTTGGCAATAAGGGCGAATTCAGACTGACCAACCCATTACAAACAAAAATCAGGAAGACCTTTAAACAGCAAAATCCTGACTTGGTGCATGTACATCATCCATTCTGGTTAGGTTCGGTTGGTTTA
This sequence comes from Methylophaga sp., assembly GCA_035704795.1. Taxonomy (GTDB): domain Bacteria; phylum Pseudomonadota; class Gammaproteobacteria; order Nitrosococcales; family Methylophagaceae; genus Methylophaga. The sequence goes on from DASSWO010000048.1 coordinate 1,338, forward strand.
TGGCTGGCCCGGCGACATAAGCGCCCCGTTATTTACACTTACCACACCCGGCTGGAAATGTACTCGCATTACGTACCGCTACCCGGCGCATTATTTCGTAATGTTATCTCCCACTTACTTATTCGCCGTTTCTGCAATAAATGTGATGGGGTGATAGTACCGACCTACTCCACAGAAGAATATTTACGTTTGGTAGGGGTAAAAAGTCGTATTTGTGTACAGCCCAGTGGTGTTGAGTTTGACCGGTTCAATAACCCGCACTCACTGACGCCAAAGGCATTAAAACAACAGCACGGCATTGATTCGAAACACTTGGTGCTGATAAGTGTGTCGCGTTTAGGTAGAGAAAAAAACGTCAAATTCCTTATTGATGCCATTGCTAATCTGGATCACAACACGCAAAGCAAAATCCGACTGCTGATTGCCGGTGAAGGTGACGATCGCCATTATCTGGAAAATCGAATTGCAGCCAATCGTCTACAAAAAACCATACAGCTCATCGGCGCCGTCTCTCCTGAAAACATCCCCGCCTATTATCAAATGGCAGATATCTTTGTGTTTGCTTCAAAATCAGAAACACAGGGTATGGTGGTTTTAGAAGCTATGTCCGCCGGTTTACCGGTGGTTGCCATCCGTTCAAGCGGTATTGATGATGTGATAATGGACGGCCAAACGGGTTTCAAAACACTGGATGATATTGAAAAATGGAATCGTAAACTCAGACTACTCATTGACGATGAAGTCATGCGGGCATCGTTTTCAAAGCAGGCAATCGATTTCGCACGGCAGCATGATAGTGCCGTTGTTGCCAAAAATATTGATCAGTTTTATGGCGAAGTATTGGCGACTTATCACCATCAGCCGGAGTAATCACTTTCTTTTAAGGCTGCCGGTTTAAGCGCCTCTCCCAATAAATGATAAATCCGAAAAACAACGTCATCAGCAAAACGGCGATCAAAATCGCTGTCCATGGCAAACCATTTTCATCGGCAACGATGAGCTTGCTAAGCTGACCACCAAAAACAATCACCACAAACAAACCGGGGATAATGCCCACTGCCGAGCCCAGCATATATCGGGTGAAATCAAGTTTGAAAGCGCCAGCGAGCATATTGGTCACGGTAAATGGCGCAACTGGCAATAGATTAATCAACACCATACTGCTGAAGCTATTATTCTGAATGTATTTCTCCGCTCGGTGCACTCTTTCACCGCCATACTTTTCGATGGTTTCGCGCCCCATCCAATGACCAGCCGCATAACCTACAGCAGAAGAGCTTAATGCGCCCAATGCGGCACAAAGCATGGCCCATTCCGTACTAAACAGTATGCCAGTCGCCACCACCAAAATGGTCAGTGGAAACATGATTGCCAGCAATGAAACATACAAAAAACTGATGCCAATCAGGCTCCACACCGAATATTCAAATTGCTTTATCAAAGCAGCATGTTGCATTAATGATGCTTCGTTCAAATAACCCACATTAACCAAATATCGCCAGAACAGCGCCATTATCAGCAGCAGAATCAATATCAACAGGGTTTGTTTTATTGCTTGAGGCATCAAAAAATAATACAGGCAGTGAAAAGCATTCGACAAATTACCCTAACTGAATTACAACTGGTGCATATGAGTTTGCGTTAATTCAAGTCGTGTTCATTTGCCCGATAACATTATCAATGGCCGATAAAATATAAAGGACAGTCCTTGAAGAATACCGATAGCGCTTGAGCACTAACAAAGTCAGAAAGACTTAACTAGCACTGATCTGCGTTACACTTTATTGGTCCGCCTTTATTGACGATCTCAACAGCCAGTTGGGCGAGAATGCCGGCCAAATCCTATCCACTTCGGCCATGTGCCAACTGTTCTCAAGTGCGGCTATTTTTGTTCCTGATTCAGATTTAGACCAAATGCTGGCGATTAAGCCATCGAAGCTGCTGCTTCGCTTGCTGATTATCAACGACAGGTACTGTCCTGGCCACCAGAAACCGCACAATTTAATCCTGGCCCTGTAGGTGCTTTTATGGGGTTTGATTTCCACCTCGGTGAGCAAGGTCCACGGCTCATTGAAATCAATACCAATGCCGGCGGCGCTTTCCTTAATGTCATCCTGACCCGCGCTCAGTTGCCATGTTGTGGTGGCGCTACCCACGCATCCTGGGCTGAAAATTTCGATGACGCGGTCATCGCTCAATTCATAAGTGAATGGCGTACTCAGCGTGGCAGCGGACAACCGCAAACAATAGCCATTATCGACGATGTAGCTAAAGCGCTGCATCTCTACCCAGAATTAAGACGGGCGCAACAACTTTTAATTAAACCAAGGCATTGATGCCGTCATCCTGGATCCAAAAGATCTCAGCTATGAATCAGTCACCTTGTATGGCAATAACCAGCGAATCTATCTGGTTTATAACCGTCCCGTCGACTTCGGATTTGATGCACCTGAACACGCTGCTCTGCGTGCAGCCCGGTTAGAAGACGCTGCGGTTATTACGCCGAACCCTCATGCTCACGCCCTGCAACCTGGCCGTGTTGTCCGATCAACAAACGCTATTGGATTGGGGGTTAAGCTCTGAAAATGCTGAACTGCTGAAAAAGGTATTCCGCACACTACTCAAGTCAGCGCCAGTGATGAAGAGTGGCTCTGGAAAGGACGCCGGCAGTGGTTCTTTAAACCGGTCGCAGGTCATGGCAGTAAGGCTGTTTATAAAGGTAGCAAACTAACCAAAAGTACATTTGCCCGCATTCTTGAAAGTGACTATGTAGCTCAGGACTTTGTACCACGTTCAGTGCGCCTGGCTCTGGTTTATGGTAAACGCGAAATACTCAAGGATGATGTGCGATTGTATACCTACCAAGGTGCGTTGTTACTCGCCACAGCAAGACTTTATCGCGGTCAGACCACCAATTTACGTATCCCGGACGGCGGGTTTGCCTCTTTACTGTTGCAGCAAAATTAACGACACAAAATATTAACTTGTCCCGGTCTGCACTCGTTGCTCTACGCGACGTTGTTAATGCGCCGGATTACAAATACGTTTCACTGCTTGTTTGCTCGCAAACATATTTTTGTAACAACGTCTGGTTAACACTACAAAATGCTGCTGAAGTACGGACGCTGTCTGCCTGAGAAGCTCAATTTGAACGCTGTTCCAATCTGTTGCTTTACAAATTAAACAAGCAAGTAATATACTCATTTCGAGTGATCTGTATTCTGTAAGATCTTGCGTTAAAGCAAAATATTGATTGCATGCAATTATATGCATTTGTCTATAGGCATCTTTTGATGCGAATCATTAAAGGGATCAGAAATAACGAGATAAGCTAAGAAAAACCGGTAGTGAAATTGACTCCTCTAACCTTACGAAAGGTTGAAAATTGATTAAGTGCAACATTTTTTGGGAGCTAGTATGCAACAGAAAAATTTTTACAAACCACTACGCATAATTAGTTATGTCGTGTTGCTGCTCATGGCTTCAGGCATTATCTACGCTGTATCAATATCGATCCTTTATTGGAATGGAATCAGCGTTTAGAGCGAGGAATAACTATGACTAATCGGCAAGCTCGAATATTTGCAATTGCATCCACCGGCATTGCAGTATTTATATTTCTCGTACTCACCCTTGATACTCATCGACAAATTGGTGAACTGACTAATGCAGAAGACATCACGCCAGAGGTCAGTCATGGCATGAAGGTCTGGCATAAAAACAATTGTATAAACTGTCACACCATCTTTGGGGAAGGTGCCTATTACGCGCCTGATCTGACCAAAATCACTAAACACCGAAGTGTTCCTTATCTGACGGCATACATGCGTGATCCATCGAAATTTTACGATGAGCAAAAACATCGCCGCCTCATGCCTACTCAAGATTTGAGTGAAAAGGAAATAGCCGATCTAATCGCTTTTCTCAACTGGGTCTCCAACGTGGATAATCAGGGCTGGCCCCCTCGACCTATAACGGTCACTGGGAGTGGTCTGTCAGGTGGCATTGCGACAGAGTCTGTTTCACAAGGAATAACACCCGTGGATGCTGACGATGATCCTCGTGCGATAGGAGAGCATTTATTTCGCACAGTTCAACCAGCCTGTACCTCATGTCACTCTTCAGAACCCGGTGTTGATATGGCAGGCCCTTCATTGGCTGGTTTGGCAACGCGTGCTGCTGAAATTATTGCTTCCCCAGGATACGATGGCAAAGCAACCAACATTAAGGAATACATTCGTGAATCCATTGTAACGCCCGGTGCTTATCTGGTGCCTGGGGAGATGTATTCTGCGGACGGAACCTCTTTCATGCCGACTGGATATGATGAGAGCCTCACCGAAGAAGAGCTTGAGCAACTGACAGCTTATCTGGCAACGCTCAAATGATGTTTCGCGGTAACTTTACCTCGAATAAAGAAGAAAACAGAAACTTCAAGGAGAATAGAGATGCGGTATAAATCGCAATCAGTTGCGTATTGGTACTTTGCCGTGGCTATGGTCCTGTTCGGATTACAGTTGGTATTTGGACTTTTATCTGCTGCCAAATACCTGGGGCCGGATCCGCTGCTCTACATCCTGCCGTTCGACGTCACCAAAGTAATACACACGAACCTGCTCATTGTCTGGGTGTTGACAGGGTTTATGGGGGGTACCTATTGGATGATACCCGATGAGTCTCGCTGCGAGCTCCATAGCGTCAAGCTTGCCTACATACAACTTTTTCTCTGGACGGCCATGGGCGTAACAGCAATTATCGGTTATTTATTTCGATATGGCACCGGCAATAAGCTTTTGGAGCAACCTCTCCCCCACAAGCTCGTTATTGTGCTTTGCATGCTCATATTTCTTTATAACATTGGCATGACCATTAAAAAATCCGGTCGTTTTACCACCACCGAAGGAGTATTACTGCTGGGACTCGGCAGCTCTGCACTATTATTTTTTCCGGCTCTACTTCATTACGAAAATTACACAATCTCCATCTTTTACCGCTGGTGGACAATACACCTGTGGGTAGAGGGTGTCTGGATGATGATCATGGGGTCATTTCTGGCTTATCTGCTGATACGCTTATCCGGGGCCGATCGGGAAGTCATGGAAAAATGGCTTTATGTCATTGTCGGGCTGGTATTTATCGCGGGTATTCTCGGTACCGCACATCATTATTATTGGGTGGGTGTGCCTCAGTATTGGCTGCCCATCGGCGGTCTTTTCAGTGCTCTTGAACCGGCAGCACTGGCCGGCATGGCAGCATTTGCCTATGCTGCCATGCGTCGTTCTGGCTTAGCACACCCCAATTCCCTGGCGTTACACTGGACCATTGGCAGCACGATTTTTGCCCTTTTTGGCGCTGGGTTGTTGGGCCTTGCCCACACCTGGCCGGCAGTCAATAAGTGGACTCATGGAACTTTGATTACGGCGATGCATGGCCATGCCGCTTTTTATGGGGCCTACGCCATGATTGTGCTGGCGATGATTACATACGTTCTGCCTAAGATGACGAACCGTCCGGAACAAGGCACCTCAATAGGTTATTGGGCATTTTGGCTACAACTGGCGGGCATGTTCGGTATGACTTTATCATTTGCGACTGCGGGCATAGGGCAGGTTTATCTGGAACGTATTATGGGTATGGGATATCTGGACGCTCAACTTAAAATTCAGGTGCACTTTCTGATGTTAATTGCGACAGCATCCATTTTTACCGTTGGTGTTGCATTATTCATATACGACTTTTTCCGATTCCGGCCTCATTTCGAGACATCTGATAAAGCTGATACCGACAACATAGAAACGGTAAAACCGTGACAGCCGAGCTCATGCAAAAACCGCTTATACCTGAAATTGCGGTTGAACCTTATTACCTGCCGTCTGGCAATGAAGTCGAGATTTTTGAGCATTGTCATGCCCAAAATCTCGCCGTGATGCTTAAAGGGCCGACGGGCTGTGGTAAAACGCGTTTGGTAGAACATATGGCCTGGCGGCTTGGTCGACCACTGGTCACTATTCCCTGTCATGACGATTTGGCGGCCAGCGATCTAATTGGCCGTTTTCTGATTCAGCATGATGGAACTCAGTGGCATGATGGACCACTGACCCGAGCTGTTCGCGAGGGGGCGATCTGTTATCTCGACGAGGTTGTTGAGGCCCGGCAGGATACCATTGTGATTTTGCATGCATTAACCGATCACAGACGCATACTCCCAATTGATAAAACCGGGGAAACGGTCAAAGCAGCGCCGGGATTTCAGCTGGTGGTTTCCTATAATCCCGGCTATCAGCGCATGCTGAAAGATCTCAAGCCATCCACGCGTCAGCGGTTTGTCGCAATGGATCTGGATTTTCCAGTTGCCGAACGGGAAATCGCCATTATCAGAAAAGAGAGTGAAACGGACTATTCGACAGCTCAGGCGCTTGTATCGCTAGCACATCGTATCCGCTCACTAAGAGATCGAGGCCTCGCGGAAGTACCCAGTACCCGGCTATTAATTGCCACCGCGTTGTTGGCCCAAAAGGGTGTTCCCATTCGTGAGGCCTGCTACGCAGGACTTGTTTCGCCATTGTCCGACGATGAATCGCTGGTTGGGGCCATGCGTGATCTGGTTAACGCAACCTTTGTATAAAATCCGGCTTTCAGAAGTCTGCGGAGCCAGCGATGGCTGAACCCGAAGAACTCATCAGCGATGCCGCCAGGCATGCCACAATATTTGCTCAAAGGCTTTGGCGTAAACACAGAACCCCACCCGAGCTGCCACAGACGATTACCCTAAATGACGTTGCGCCACGTCTGGATCTAATAATCACCGCAATATTCGGAATAAGTTACCCTCTGCGTACAGCTCAATTACCAGCTCGGACTACCTTGCTTTCGATGCTATTTCGACATGACCGTGAACCCCGTCGACAACAGCCGATACCCGCTACCAACGGTGCCGCTATCTGGTTGCCATCGGACTCCGAAATCACGGATTCAAGAGCCATCGAAATTTACCGCGTGATGGCACTGCAACAAGCGATAAGGGCGCGTCGCGGTGGAGCCGCGTTAGCCACCACCGAAACTAGTGCTTTACGAGCTGATGTCTATCTTTTGCTCGAAGCCTACGCTGCAGACGAAGAACTAGCTGCATTACTACCCGGCGTTGCCATCTCGGTAAATGTATTACGCCAGGCAGCACTTAAAAACAGACCTGCTTTGGCAAGATTTTCCGATTCACGCAAACCACTAGAGCTTTTCTTATGCCGGCTTTTAGCCAGTCATTGCGGACATCCAGACAAAGAAGTCCCACTAGCCTCCACCCCAGAAAGCTCTCTTGCTAATGTCTCGCATGTTATCCGGACGTTTCAGCTGTTGCCAAAAGGCGTTGATGAGCGCCAACTCGGTCCTTATCCGCTGGTTAAAGATTGGTGGACTGGGGAGTTTCGGATACCTTCCGCCCCTGCTGAAGTACTGACCGCGGAAGAAGATGCTGATACCAGTGAGTCTGAAATTAGTATCCCACGATCTGCGAGGCTTTCTCGTCGCCCTGAGGAACGTGAAGCCACAGAGGATGAACAAGAAGAGAACGCAGAATCTGGAATATGGATGGTGCAACTCGACGAACCGCATCAGCACGCTGAAGATCCTTTTGGACTGCAACGACCGACGGATCGCGATCAGGAAACCAGCGCCGATGAATTTGGCGATATGGTTTCCGAACTGTCCAATGCCCGTCTCATTTCAACACCGGGTAGGCCGAAAGAAGTGCTTCTGTCCGATGATCCACCCGATGCTCACGCCCGTCAGGAGCTTAAAGCTGCCATAGCGCAGGGCAAAGGGTTTATCTATCCGGAATGGGATTATCGTCAAAGAATTTACCGAGATCCCGGCGCTACTGTTCGTTTGCTGTCCTCGCAGGCGGGCTCCCAACAATGGGTTGATAAGACCTTGGCTGAGCACGAATCGATGCTGCTTGCGATACGCAAACGCTTCGAAATGCTACAAGCACGGCGGATAACCCGCCGCAAACAGCTCGACGGTGACGACATCGATCTCGATGCCTACACTGACAGCTACGCTGATTTTCGGGCGGGTAAATACATGGCTGAGACCCTTTATCAGACTCGCCGAACCGCCGAACGCAACATAGCCATCACCTTACTTATTGATATTAGCGGCTCCACTGACAGTTGGGTTTCAGCTAACCGCAGGGTGATCGATGTGGAAAGAGAAGCGCTGTTACTGGTCTGCGTAGCGCTTGAAGGGCTTGGCGAACCTTATTCGGTACAGGCATTTTCCGGAGAGGGACCAAATGCGGTAACTGTTCAGCAAATTAAGGACTTTGAGGAGCATTATAGTAATGAAGTAGCTCTTCGAATCAGTTCTCTGGAGCCTCAGCATTACACCCGTGCCGGGGCCGCAATTCGTCACGCTACGGCAGACCTGATGCGTCAGCCGGCAGCTCACCGTCTGTTGTTGATGATTTCCGATGGCAAGCCCAGTGACAAGGATGACTATGAAGGTCGCTATGGGGTAGAAGACATGCGCCAGTCAGTCATTGAAGCAAGCCTGCAAGACATCCATTGTTTCTGTCTGACCATTGATCGCCAGGCGGCTAACTACCTGCCCCGTATTTTTGGGGCGGGCGGTTACGCACTACTAACAAAACCAGAATTATTATCTTCAGCTTTGCTGGACTGGATGAAGCGATTAGTGACTTGAGCTTTTTGGACGCCTTCAAAGGTAATCTACATAAGATGAATGCAAAATCATCAGCTCAATCGCAGGTGAAGCTTATCAAGCCCATTACTGGGATAAATAGCTCTTGGTGGAACATAATCAGAAGTGAACGTAATACCTTTCGTCTTAATTAATAATTCTTCAATTGCTACGCGCATCTCAAGCCTTGCCATAGAGGCACCTTGGCAAAGATGGATTCCTTGCCCCCAAACCAAGCTATCATCTGTGTTTCGTTCAATCATAACGGCACTAGGTTCATTGAAAGCGCGTGGGTCCCTATTAGCGGCTATCCACATAAGCGTCAACTGCTCATCTTTGGGAATGGTTCGACCCTGAATTTCAACTTCTCGCGTTGTAGTTCGTGGGTTGGCAACAAGTGGACCGTCTTGACGCAGAATCTCCTCTATTGCTGCTGGAATCAGCGATGGATCGCTCCGCAGTCGCTCTTGAAGTTCTGTATTCTGAGCAATGTGCATAATTAGAATCCCCAAGCTGGCCGCAACGGTGCCATGCCCGGCAGTCCAATTTCTGAGGATGCTCACAATCTGATCATCATCAAGCTTTATGCCATCAACATCGGTGTTCATAAGGGCATCAGTAGCATCAGCCACACCGCTATGTGAAACACGATGTTTCTCTAAATTTTCCTTAACGTGTTCTGAAAAAAGATTGGCGAGATCCCTGCCAGCAACCGGATCTTTATTAAAAGCTGCCTGCTGGCTGCCATGTACCCAACCATCCAGACATTTCCACTGTCTTTCTGGCCAGCCAAGTATGGCGCATAGTGTCTTCAGTGCGAAAGGATTTGCAAAGGCATCAATGAACTCTATCTCGCTTCTGAATTGCAAGGGTTCGAGAAGAGCCACAGCAATTTCACGAGCTAATGGCTCAATCCTCGCCATCTGCTCTCGATCAAAATTAGGATTCAGTGCTTCGCGATATTGCGCATGATCAGGTGGATCTATCCCATTCGGAATAGCCAAGTGACGCGATACATTACTGTACGTTTCTGGATCAGCCAAAATATTAGCAACATCTTCATGTTGAAAGACTGACCATCCCATAGACTCACTATGCGCAACAGGGCATTTTTCTCGCATCTCGTCGTAAGCTTGGCGTTGATCTTTCAATATAGAGGACGCCATTGGATCCCAATCGTTTAACTGTTTTTCTTTCATTCATTAATCCCCTTTTGTTTGTGGCTACATAAATTTTGAAAGAAATACACGTCATGCAGCCCCCAACACAGTTACGACAATTAACAAATTAGGGGTAGCTACTCGATTATGAAAAATTATAGAGACTTTTAATTTCCCTATTGGCGCGAACGTATCAAATTAGGATGCATTGATAATCATAAAAATGCTGACCTAGTTTTAGCGTATCGATGTATGCACGATCTGTTCTGTGCGAAGGCAAACATAAATATCATTTACAAAGCATGGCTCCATCTAACCATTATCAATAGATTTCTATACCCAAAAGTTGAGCATCCCGTCATCGATTACGTTACTGGACAATCTTCCACTAAGGTGTACATTCAATACGCCAATGTCTGCAAATATGGAAAGGAATATTCAGCTGATGACCACTTCAAAATCGAATGATAAAGATGCAACAAGCCTGCAACATCAAAAGGCTTTATCCGAATGGGACAATGAGAATCGTGTTCATTTAGACGAGGCACAAACGAATATGCCAGAGATGACCAATGCTGAAATGGTGCATCTCCGGATTCGCATGATAGCTATGGAGAACTTGATCATCACCTTGCTTGCCGGTGGTTCTGATCATCAGCTTGATGTTGTGCGAGAGATGGCGGCTTATATTCTTCCCAGGGAAGGCTCAACGCAACATCCGCTGACTATCAAAGCTGCAGATCATATGAATGACATGGTTAGTCGAGCTGAACATTTTCGAACTGTTCTTTTACCATGAGTGCTATGAAGCCATAATCAGATTTAACTGATGAACACGTAACAAATTTAAATATCAGGCATCATTAATACTGTCATGGTTTTTAGTATTTAGCTTATTTCGAATTTTTGAACATAAACTTAGCAAGTCATTAGCTTCAGATTGAGATAGCCCCGTCGAACAAAGTGCAGCTTGTGTAATTTGTTTGCCCTCTTCAGCTAGCCCTTTTCCTTGTTCGGTTAACAACACGGATTTAAGGCGATCATTACCGGGCACGCTGGCTCGCGAAATCCAACCCGATTGTTCCATTTTCTTGAGTATTGGCGACACTGTGGCTTTACTCAGATTAATCCGCTTCGCCAGCTGTGTCATGGACTTGCCATCACTTTCCCAAAGAGCCATAAGCACAACAAATTGTGGATAAGTTAACCCATGTGGTTTCAACAAATCGGCATAAGCTTGGGTGACTAAGCCGCTTGTTGTATACAACGCATAACAAACCTGATCATCAAGAATTGGCCCCATTAATATATTGTCCCTAAATTTTATGCTTGACTAATAATGCAGGAAAGCATTATGTTTGTACACGAACAATTCGTTCACGAATAACGAGGTGTGCACCATGAAAACTTCCATTATGCTTTTTCTGTTTTTTTCATCATCGCTCTTGAACGTTACTTATGCAGGAGATATGCAAGCCACTGATGATTACATGCCCAGTTTAATTACTGCGACCCCTTTTGAAGGGCGCCAACTGGCAATCAAAATTGTTCGCAAAACCATTGGCACGATTCAAACTGACGCTACCGCAAAACATCGTGTCAGAGCAAAATATGCTGAAGATCCAGAGATGCTTATGAACGCAGCAGAGTTAGTTGCCATTGAATTTAAAACCATCGCAAAAGCCAATAATTACTGGCGTGATTAAAAATAAACTTATAAAAGCAGGTTTGTTTAACGGCAAATCTGCTTTTATTTTAAGTCTGACAGTAATTGTCAGTTGCTAATGTGTCATATTTTTATGTCAACAAAAATAAGTAGTTAAAATACCCTTTAACACTTATTGAATATCGCCACCTCTCACTACGGTCAATCATTAAGAATAGCGATTTAACTAACGATCCCCCCGCGATATTTCCTGGCCTTCGCATCAATTTTGCTATCTTTCGGGCAACAAATGCCTGTGCCGTATTTGCATATAATTTCCGATTATCCTGTTTTAGCGGATATAACCTGTATGACAAAACATTTTTAATATTTTGTCGCTTTTGGAAATTAATACAACTGCTGGTACGACTGCATTTGCAAGAAATCAGTTCAAAGTATCGACAATTTATATCGATGCTGATTTTTTCTTTTTAGCCTAAAGGCCTAGACATTACTTAAATCAAAAGTATGCATTCATATTGTTTCCAGCTTAAACTTCATGGTCAGCCAGCCATCTTTTAATTGTTTGGTAACACTGTCCGTTTTTTGTAGTTGATTGCCATTTAACTTGCTGTTTTTCTTGATGTATTCGGCAACAGCTTGCTGTCTTTGCTCTGCCAGCGACACTAACTGCTTAATGATCACAGGTTCGGCTTCGATCAACCGCTGCTTTAATGTAGCGTTATAGGCCAATACATCCAGCTGCGATTCAGTCTGCGCTTCCGGGCCGTCGGTAGTTGAAAACTTCTGCTGAAGGATTTGCAGGTCGGGATTCAAACCAGCTTGAAGGTATAAAGTTTCCAGAACTTGCTGACGTTTTTTTGTCAGTTGTTGATTGGATTTCATTTCTTCCAAACGTGAATCAATTTGTGCTTCCACAGCAGCTACTTTTAATGCCTGCCGATCGGCAGTTGCAGCAAACGGCGCGGGTATCTGCAACACTAGTTGTGGTCGTTGAAGCAATGCGTCAACTAACATTTGCAGCTTTTCCTTCGCAGGAGGAATCAGATCACTGCTGCCGACGCGAAAACGAATCTCATCGATCGGTGCATCTTCATTACCAATGCCGACCAGACTCCCCAGAAACCGGAAAGGAGCCGTCACAATATTCATCAATGCGCTCTGGATAGCTCCACGAATCACCGGGCCCATTGCAAATTGCGGGTCGTTTACATCCCCGGTCACCGGTATGGTGAGCTCGATGACACCGTTACTGTTTTTAAGTAATGCCACTGCCAGATCCAACGGCAATTCCATCGCATTAGGCGATTCTACTCGTTCACCTAAGCGAATATCACGGATCACAATGTGATTGGATGCTGTCAATTCACTATCGACTATATTGTAGGTGAGTTCGACATCAGCTCGTCCTTCAGCAATCTTTCGGCCGGCAAACTTCATGGTATAGGGCGTCATAGCAGGCAAATCCAGATTACTGAACGCCAGTTTGATCGTCGTCTGTTCTGCGACATTCAGCGGGTTCAAGGTGCCATCAATTACCACCAGACCAAACTCGTCGACCTGACCTTTCAGGTCAATACCCATGGGTTGTTTAGATTGGGTAGAAAAACCACTTATTTCGCCATTCAAAGTCTTCATATGTGCATCAAATACAATCGGCAGATTCTGATCGGTAAACCGTGAACTGGCATTATTGATTCCGACCCGACCCAACGAAAAGTCATAATCAGTCTCGTTATCTGAGGAAGCTTCATTGGCTTCAGCCTTCTCTGTTTCCGGCAGGTCTTTAATCAACAAAGCCAGATTAGTTGTGCCTTTTTCATTAATTAAAATCCGGCTATATAGCGAGTCCACAATAATCTCTGATATGGCTAGCTTTTGATTAGCTTGCGAAAAATCGAAGTTGTTGATTGATAACGTGTCGAGAGCTAACAACTTTTCATCAAGCTGCTGATTGTCCAGCTGCATTTCTGAAAGCGTCAGATCACCCTTTATAGAAAATGGCTCTTGTTGGTCCGAGTTGATGCTAGTGGTCGAATTGATTTTGCCACTGACCATTTCGATATGGGCATATTTATTCAGGTAGGGTTGGAGTGGTAATAATGACAATTGCGCAATGTCTGTTTCGGCCTGAACTGCCAATGTCGGAAAAAGCTGCATCTGACCATCCAGGGTGATATCCCCCCCGGAATCCAGGCTAATCTGTGAATTAAAAGTCATCAGCTGATTGTCTGACAGACTGAAATTCTGCACATCCGCAGAGAGCATCAGTCCCAAATTTACCGGGCTTTCTGGTTGTTGATCCTCCAGTGTCAGTGCGGCGTTATTTAGTTGCAGGCTGGCAATAGCCAGTTGCAGTGGTGTCGATTCATCCATTGTAGCTGTATCAAC
>DASSWO010000049.1:0-4097 GCA_035704795.1 Methylophaga sp.
CTTGATTCACCGATGCTAACCGCAAGAACGAAACTCAACAGTTTTGCCATCGGTGATACGCTATCTTTCATAGATGACCGTTTTTTATTAACGCTTGGCGCTCGTCATCAGGCAATCAAAGTCGATAACTACAGTACCGACTCAGAATTTACTACTGCTGGTGAGCGCACTACTTATGAGGATAGTGAGATTACGCCGGCAGTCGGTGCAGTTTTCAGGATCACTGATCAGGTGTCGTTGTATGCCAACTATATTGAAAGCCTCGCCCAAGGTGAGACTGCGCCGAGTACAGACGTGATCAATGTTGGTGAATCCTTATCTCCCTATGTTTCTGAGCAAAAAGAAGTGGGATTGAAATATGAGACAGATAAATTAGGTCTTGGATTGGCATATTTCACAACTTCAAAACCTAGGGCTGCCATTGAAAATAATGTCTTCAAAGAATCAGGAGAAGATGAGCATCAAGGTATGGAACTAACCCTTTACGGCAAAGCTTCTGAGAATGTGAAAATTTTGGGTGGGGTGACATGGCTAGATGCTGAACAAAAAGACACTGGAAACTCTAGCATTGATGGCAATGACGTGATCGGTGTGGCCGAATGGCAAGGAACAGTTGGCGCAGAATGGGAAGTGCCGTATGTGGATGGTCTGGCACTGGATACCCGTGTGACCTATACCGGTTCACGTTATGCTGATGACGCGAATACACTCAAAGTTGATGACTGGACTACGGTTGATATCGGTGCCCGTTATATCATGGCTGTAGGCAATCAGGACCTGACTCTGAGAGCACGGGTGCATAACTTGTTTGACCGTGATTATTGGGCTTCAGTGGGTGGTTTCCCTGGAAGAGGCTATTTAGCACTGGGCGCTCCGCGCACTGTCAGTCTAACGGCAACAATCGATTTTTATTGATGATTAAGCATGAGGTTATCTGGTGTTAGGGCCACCTTGTAAGGTAACCTTATCGGCGACTATGGATTTTTAACTTCAAATAACGTGACCACAAACTCTCTAACGAAACCCGTTCAGGTTTCATTAAAAATCATGGCCGCTCTATTGGGCGGCTATCTTTTTACGGTAGCTTTTATCGGTTGTCTCGCCATTATTTGGCCGGGGCGTCTTGCCGATGCGATGCAAACCAGTTTGATGCTGGGCTTTGCGATGTATTGCGCTGCGATGATCTGGGCATTTAGTCAGTCAAACTGGCAGCGAGCCTGGCTGGTGATGTTGATTCCGGCAGTCATCATGTGGGGGGTGACGCTGTGGCTGAGTTAAATTTGGCACCGGATACAGGCGAAAATGGTCGTTATCGCCGGTTGATGACGCCGGTACATACCTGGGCGGGATTGGTTGCTGGCTGGCTATTATTTGCTATTTTTGTCACTGGCACTTTGGCAGTTTTTGATAAACCGTTGAGTCAATGGCTGAACCCGGAACTTTACACATTAACCGCCAGTGAGTCGCTGAGTGAAAGCCAGCGTCTCGACTATGTCGCCAAAGGTGAAGCCTTTTTTCGCCAATATCATCCTGATAGTGGTTTCTGGGGGATGGGGCTGCCGGATGCGAATAATCCAGGTATTTTATTATTCTGGGAAGGACAAGACGGCAGCCTGCAAAGCGGGCAATTACATCCTGAAACCGGCAAGTTGATGGGCCCTGAAGAAAATCGTGGCACTGAAGGTGGCCATCATTTTGTCCATACTCATTTTGAATTACATGCCGGTAATACGGGGATCTGGATAGTCGGCGCGGTGACCATGCTGATGCTGTTGTCTCTGGTCAGCGGCGTGATTATTCATAAACGTATTTTTAAAGATTTTTTCACACTGCGTTTATTTAAAGGTCAGCGTAGCTGGCTGGATGCCCATACCCTGCTGGCGGTATTAACACTGCCGTTTTTGTTGATGATTAGCTATAGCGGCCTCGCTATTCAGGCCAAAACCTATTTTGCGCCGGCGATTACCCAGCATTATGATGCGCCGTTTGGTTTTTACACCGATTTGATGCAGGAGCCGCCGTTTAAAACAGCTACCGGCGAACCAGCCAGTCCAGTGAGTCTGGTTGAGTTATTTGCTCGCGCCGAAGCTGAACTGGGTCAGCCCGGTTTTTTTATCAATGTTGAGCGACCGGCTGATAGCAGCGCGATGTCGCATGTGTTTGGCTTACCTGATCCGACAGTCAGTGATAACAAAGTGCTGTATTACGGTGGCGGACGGGTGCAATTTAATGCAATAACCGGCGAAATGACCCATGTGCGAATGCCAGATCAGCAAATGAATAACGGTGCCTTTGCCGCGGAAATCATGTTGGAACGAATGCATATGGCCGAGTTTGGCGGTCAGATGTATCGTTGGCTATTGTTTGTCTTGGGCTTGCTCGGCGCGGTGATGATCGCGGCCGGTACGGTATTATTTTGGATCAAACGCCGCCAGGGTAATCTCCGTGAATTTGGCCGGGCCACGCCGCTGGTTTACCGGGTGATTGAGACGTTGAATATCGCAGCAATCACCGGGCTGCTAGTGGCCTGTATTGGCTTTTTCTGGGCCAATCGTTTACTGCCAATGACCATGCCGGATCGGGCGGGATGGGAAGTCACGGCCTTTTTTGTGATCTGGATGCTGACAGCTGTTCATGCGGCATTGCTGCCGGCTGCACGGGTTTGGGCGCAGCAATGTTTTCTATTTGCTGGACTATGCCTGTTATTGCCAGTGGTTAATCTGCTGACCACAGGTGAACATTTCATTCATTACGCGCTTCAAGGCCAATGGCCGGAATTTTCGGTGGAGTTGGGGGCAATCATTTTTGGTGTATTAGCTTTGTGGTTAAGCCGTTATTTAAAACACCGTGCCAAAATGAGTGAGCGCAGCACTTTAGCGATGGAGACAGGCTAATGCTCAGCGCCAGTTTATTCAGTGTGACGGCAATTGGCATGCTGGCACTCGCGATGCCTCGGCATTGGCGGCAGATTGCTGCACAGCCGCTGGCAGACAAATGGCGGCGCTTATTACAACTGTCTGGATTTTTATTATTGCTGCTGTGTTTTTGGCTATTTAGTGACAACAATCAAAATCAAGCCGGTTGGGTGATTGGCTTTGCCATAACGATGCTGGTCGCCAGCGGCTGGTCGTTAAGTTTCAGTCTTTGGCCGCGACTAACCAGCATCATCAGTATGCTGGCAGCTTTAGTCGGTTTGTTAGTGTTGTAGTTTTGCCAATTCCTGGCGCGCTAATGTAATCGCTTTTTTGACTTGTGCGGGTGCCGTGCCGCCCAAATGATCGCGCGCGGCGACCGATCCTTCCAGGGTTAAATAATTAAAGACATCGTCGCCGATCTGGTCGCTAAATTGTTGTAATTCAGCGAGATCCAGTTGCGATAAGTCTTTTTCGTGTTTGATAGCGTAAGCCACCGATAAGCCGACCACCTCATGGGCATCACGAAATGCCACGCCTTTGCGAACTAAATAGTCAGCCAGATCGGTCGCGGTGGCATAACCTTTTAATGCCGCCTGACGCATATTAGCTTTTTTGACGGTGATTGCAGCCATCATATCGGCATACACCCGCAGTGAGCCGAGTAGTGTATCAATGGTGTCAAACAGCGGTTCTTTGTCTTCCTGATTGTCTTTGTTATAAGCCAGCGGCTGGTTTTTCATCAGGGTCAGCAGGTTAAACATATTGCCGTAAACCCGGCTGGTTTTACCCCGGATAAGCTCCGGCACATCGGGATTTTTCTTTTGCGGCATGATCGATGATCCGGTGCAAAAAGCATCACCGAGATCTACAAAATCAAATTGGGCCGATGACCAGATAATCAGCTCTTCAGAAAAGCGCGATAAATGCATCATCAATAATGAGGCAAAGCTATTAAATTCAATGGCAAAATCACGATCACTGACGGCATCCAGCGAGTTGCGGCAAATTCGTTCAAAGCCTAATAATTCAGCGGTATATTCACGATCAATCGGAAACGTCGTGCCGGCCAATGCGGCAGCACCTAAAGGCAGGCTGTTAACCCGTTTGGCGCAATCATCAAGGCGTTCTAAATCACGACGCAGCATTTCGTACCAGGCCAGCATATGGTGACCAAAGGTGACT
>DASSWO010000081.1:0-3554 GCA_035704795.1 Methylophaga sp.
TTCAGGGTCAGCCGCTCATTAAACACGTTATCAAACGTCTGCTTCCGCAAGTTGATCAACTTTTAATCAACGCTAATCGTAATATAGATCGCTACCAGAAGTTTGGCTACCGTGTTATTGCCGATACACTGGCAGACTTTCAGGGGCCGTTGGCGGGCATGCTCAGTGGCATGCAAAACGCTGACTCAGACTATATTTTAACGGTACCCTGTGATGGCCCGCTGCTCAGCCAAAAATTGCGGCAGCGTATGCTGGAATCCTTGCTGCACAGCGGAAAAACGATTGCCGTTGCCACCGATGGCCAGCGATTACAGCCGGTATATTGCCTAATGCCCCGTCATTTACAGGCTGATTTAGAAGCTTTTTTAAAAAGTGGCGAACGTAAAATAGATGTTTTTTTCGCACAATATCCGCTTGTCGAAGTCGATTTTAGTGATGACGCTAATTGCTTCGTAAATTTGAATTATCCGCAAGATCTGGCCGCCCTGCCGGTGAGTTGTTCCCTGCCAATGCTTGGTATTTCAGCGTTCAGTGGCACCGGTAAAACCACATTGCTCACCAAATTGATACCGCAATTACGGGCAAAAGGGTTAAGGGTGGCCGTCATTAAACATGCCCATCATCGTTTTGATATTGATAAGCCCGGTAAGGACAGCTACGAAATCCGCGAAGCTGGCGCCAGTCAGGTCGTTGTTGCTTCAAAAAATTTGCTGGCAATGATGCAAACGCCATTAGCTGAACGTGATGAACCGCAACTGGCAGAATGTCTGGCAAGACTTGATTACGACGCGTTGGATCTGATACTGGTGGAAGGCTTTAAACAAGCCAACTTTGCCAAACTGGAATTACACCGGCCGAGTCTGGGTAAGCCGCTTTTGGCCAACGAAGATCCTCATATTATTGCACTGGCGACCGACGCACCTGCCAGCGTTAATCGTGACCTGGCCGTACTGGATTTGAACGATGTCGGTAAAATAGCTGAATTTATTGAAGCATTTTGTCAACAGGCCTCCACCTCTTATGCGTGAAAACACCCCACAAGACAGCTGCGCTGCTCCCGAAAACCCATCGGTTTTGCGTGTTGATGCGGCGCGTCAGACTATTCTGGATCAAGTCGCTGCACTTGAGAGTCAGCAACTTTTACCACTGCGTGACGCGCTGGGCAGGATTCTGGCTGAAGATATTATTTCGCCATCTGAAGTACCGCCCCATGCCAATTCAGCAATGGATGGATATGCCATGGCCTATGCTGATTTAACGGCTGACGCCACCACTTTACGTTGTATTGGCAGTGCCTTTGCTGGTCAACCGTTTACCGGTCATATCAACCAGGGTGAATGCATCAGAATCATGACCGGCGCTATTTTGCCAGATCATTGCGATACCGTTGTCATGCAGGAACAAGCGCAATCCAGCGACGATAATATCCGTTTTCAGGGCCAGCATCAGTTTGGTCAGAATGTGCGTTTGGCCGGTGAAGATATTCAACTTGGCCAAACGGTACTCAGCAAAGGCCGTCGGATCAATGCCGCTGATCTCGGTTTGCTGGCATCATTGGGTATTGGTGAAATACGTGTCATGCGCAAGTTACGGGTGGCCTTTTTTTCTACCGGTGATGAGCTTAAATCTATTGGTGAGACCTTATCCCCCGGCGATATTTATGACAGTAATCGCTACACCTTATTTGCCATGCTTGAACAAGCAGGCGTTGATATTCTGGATATGGGCGTTGTCAAAGATGACCAGAAGGCCATTCGCTCAGCTTTGCAATCAGCAGCTGATAATGCCGATGTGGTCATTACTTCAGGTGGTGTGTCGGTCGGTGATGCCGATTACATCAAACCGTTACTCGCCGAACTCGGCCAGATGAATTTCTGGAAAATTGCTATGAAACCGGGCCGGCCGCTGACTTTTGGTTATTTGCTAAACACGCCCTTTTTTGGTCTGCCCGGCAACCCGGTTTCGGTGATGGTAACTTTTTATCAGTTTGTCTTGCCGGCGCTGCAAAAAATGTCAGGTGCCACCCTCAATGCCGCATTGCTGCTACCAGCAATTGCCGCTGCGCCGATCCGTAAACGCCCGGGCCGCTTTGAATTTCAGCGTGGTGTCATGGAAACTACCACTGATGGTCAGTTAACGGTCCGCATGACCGGCGAGCAAGGCTCAGGAATTTTAAGCTCAATGAGTCAGGCTAATTGTTTTATTTTGCTGGATGAAGACTGCGACGGTATTACTGCCGGCGATCTTGTCACTATCCAGCCTTTTGCAGGTTTAATGTAATGTCAGACATCCACGATAAACAGCAGTTTGAATTTAATAAATTGCGTAAACGCTTACGGCGTCAGGTCGGTCAGGCGATTGCTGATTACGATATGATTCAGGACGGCGATAAAGTCATGGTCTGCCTGTCCGGCGGTAAAGACAGCTATACCATGCTGGATATTTTGCTGAACCTGCGTGATCACGCGCCAATCAATTTTGAATTAATCGCCGTTAATCTCGATCAGAAACAACCGGGCTTTCCCGAAGAGGTCTTGCCGAATTATCTGCAATCAATCGGTGTGCCGTATCACATCATTGAAAAAGACACATACAGCATTGTTAAAGAAGTCGTGCCAGAAGGCAAAACCACCTGTGGTATTTGCTCACGCCTGCGCCGCGGCAGTTTGTATGGTTATGCGCGGCAAAATGGCATTACTAAAATCGCGCTGGGTCATCACCGCGATGACATTATCGAGACGCTGTTTCTGAATATGTTCTATGGCAGCAAAATCAAAGCAATGCCACCGAAACTGCTCAGTGATGACAAATCTAATATCGTGATCCGACCACTGGCTTATGTTAAAGAAGCCGATATTGAGCGGTATGCCGTGGCAAGACAGTTTCCGATCATTCCCTGTAACCTCTGCGGCTCACAGCAGAATCTGCAACGTCAGGTCATTAAAGATATGTTGCAGGCGTGGGAAAAACAAACACCGGGACGGCTGGAAAATATTTTCCGAAGCATACAAAATGTTGCGCCTTCACAACTGGCCGATAACAAGTTATTTGATTTTATGGGTCTGGAAACGCACAGACAACAAGCAAGCAGCGATAAAGATGAAGATTATGATGATCGTCAATTTCCGGCTTTGGCACGTTAATTGAAATAAATCTTCGTCGCTGAAAGTAACTTATTAACGTTTGCAGCATGTGTTACAGCAATTTTACAGAAGTCAGCGCTAAGTCATTGAATCTCTGAAAATCTTATTTAAATTATTGATTTTTAAAGAATTTTTGAAGTGATTATTTTTTAACCAATCTGTCATCGTCTGTTAAAAATGAATCACTTAGCGATTTTCACAAACATTAACCACAGACTTATCCACAGAAATTGTGAGTAACTCGCTAAGCTGTTGATTCCATCCTTTAAGCTGCTGAATTAGTTGCCGGGCGGGGTAAAATCTTCGGAAAATTCCAGCGCATTACCATCGGGATCGCGACAGAAAAATGCTGCCCGACCAGACTTGCTACGTGAATAGGGCATACCCGCTTTATCAAAGTTTTCTGCCAGT
>DASSWO010000234.1:0-5777 GCA_035704795.1 Methylophaga sp.
GCAGACCAATCACTTTGCCGGCATGGGCTTTCTGGCGTTTTTCCGGCACGGCAATCTTAAGACGACCCGACAAGTATTTGCCGGTCAGCGATTCTTCGCTGGCCATAATATCGGCAGGCGTACCCCGAGCGACAATTTCGCCGCCGTGAACGCCGGCACCGGGGCCAATATCCAACACATAATCGGCGCTGCGAATGGCATCTTCATCATGCTCGACGACAATCACGGTATTGCCCAAATCACGCAGTCTCGTCAACGTCGCCAACAGTCGGTCATTATCACGCTGATGCAAACCAATCGACGGTTCATCGAGGATATACATGACCCCGACCAAACCAGCACCGATTTGACTGGCAAGGCGAATCCGCTGCGCTTCACCCCCGGATAGGGTTTCAGCGCTGCGTGCCAGATTCAGATAATCGAGGCCAACATTGACCAGAAAACTCAGCCGTTCGCCAATTTCACTGACGATTTTGTCGGCAATTTCACCTTGCTTGCCCGGTAATTTTAATTCTTCAAAAAAGCGTTTGGCTTCACCAATCGGCAGGCTGGTGATCTCTGGCAAATTTGCCTGCTGAATAAATACATTACGAGCTGCTTCCGTCAGCCGGGCGCCATGACATTCCGGACATGCACGGACCGAATGAAATTTAGCCAGTTCGTCACGAACACTGCCAGATTCTGTTTCGTGATAACGGCGCTGCAAATTAGGCACGATGCCTTCAAAAACATGCTTGCGGCTGACCCGCTTGCCGCGATCACTGAAATAACTGAAATCAATCTCCGCGCGGCCACTGCCATAGAGAATCACTTCCCGGACGTTTTCCGGCAGATCATCAAACGGTGTATCCAAATCAAATTGAAAATGTGCCGCCAAAGACAACAGCATCTGATAATAATAGGCATTGCGTCGATCCCAGCCACGAATCGCGCCAGCCGCCATACTCAGTTCGGGATGCGCCACCACCCGCGCCGGATCGACAAACTGTTTCATACCCAGACCATCACAGGTTGGACAGGCACCGGCCGGATTGTTAAACGAAAACATCCGCGGCTCGAGTTCAGTGATCGAATAACCACATTCGCTACAGGCAAAACGTGCCGAAAACAGCGTGACGTCGGCGTCATCGTCCATGGCCACCACTTTGGCGACGCCATCAGCGAGTTTTAACGCTGTTTCGAACGACTCTGCCAAACGCTGCTGAATATCTTCACGCACTTTAAAACGATCGACCACCGCCTCGATAGTGTGTTTTTTGCGCAGTTCCAGTTCTGGCGGACTGTCTAATTCAATGATTTCGCCATTAACCCGGGCCCTTACAAATCCCTGCGCCCGCAGCCCTTCCAAAACATCGCGATGTTCACCTTTGCGATCCTGAATAACCGGCGCCAGCAAGATCAGTCGTTTACCCTCCGGCATTGCCAATACAGTATCGACCATTTGACTGACCGTTTGCGCGGCCAGCGGCAAATGATGTTGTGGACAGCGCGGCTCACCGGCACGGGCAAACAGCAAACGCAAATAATCGTAGATTTCGGTAATGGTGCCGACGGTGGAGCGTGGATTATGCGATGTCGACTTTTGTTCAATAGAAATCGCCGGCGACAAACCTTCGATATGATCAACATCGGGCTTTTCCATCATAGATAAAAATTGCCGCGCATAAGCCGACAATGATTCTACATATCGGCGCTGGCCTTCGGCATACAAGGTATCAAAGGCTAATGAAGACTTGCCCGACCCTGACAGGCCGGTAATGACAATCAGTGAGTCACGCGGCAGGTCGACGTCTATGTTCTTCAAATTATGGGTACGGGCGCCGCGAATGCTGATTTTTTTCATGCAAGTTCCGTAGTAAAATCAAACGGATCAATATACTCTGTCCCGCTATCATGACGCAAAAACAAACCGTAACGGCCGCACTAAGCGGGTCGGAAAAACGCACTATTTCGGGCTTATCGCTGATATTCGCGCTGCGAATGCTCGGCTTATTTATGATCCTGCCGGTGTTTTCGCTGTCTGCGCAGCAATACAACCATAGCACTCCCCTTTTAATAGGCCTGGCCATCGGTGCTTATGGATTGACGCAGGCGCTACTGCAAATTCCGTTTGGCATGTTATCTGACCGCATTGGCCGCAAAAAAGTCATTTTTTTCGGGCTGATTTTATTCGCGCTGGGCAGTGTATTGGCCGCGGTTGCCGATTCTATTTATACCGTTATCGCCGGCCGGCTTTTACAAGGCAGTGGTGCGATTGCCGCGGTCGTCATGGCCTTAACCGCTGATTTAACCCGCGATCAACACCGCACTAAAGCCATGGCAGCCATTGGCATCAGCATTGGCTTATCGTTTTCGGTGGCACTCGCCAGCGGCGCGGCTTTGGAAAACTGGTTGGGACTGGCCGGTATTTTCTGGGCCACCGCCATCATGGCGATGTTGGGCATGGTGGTATTAAAATGGTGGGTGCCAACGCCGCATCGCCGGCAAGTGCATCAGGAAATGAAACCGGCGAGAGCGCAGCTTAAAGCCGTTATCGCCAACCGGCCGATTATGCGCATGGTGTTTAGTATTCTGATTCTACATTTATTGCTGACGTTAAGTTTTTTTGCGCTGCCAATTGCTTTGCAGGATTATGCCGGCATCGCCAAAGCTGATTTAGCACAAACCTATTTACCGATTTTATTGCTTGCCTTTGTCACTATGGTGCCGTTTATTTTGTTAGCTGAAAAACGCCGGCAAATGAAAACAGTGTTTCTGGGTGCCATCGCCGTATTGGCTATTGCTCAATTGGGCTGGGCGCTGCAGCCGGGCTCATTGCCACTCTTGTTGGTCTGCTTATGGCTGTTTTTTACTGCGTTTAATGTTCTGGAAGCCGGCCTGCCATCCATGATGTCCAAGCTTAGTCCTTTGCAGCATAAAGGTACGGCGATGGGCGTTTATTCCAGCGCACAGTTTATTGGCGCCTTTCTCGGCGGTGTGCTCGGCGGTGTGATTTATAGTGTCGGCGATATCAGTTGGATCTTTTTTTCAGCGTTCTCGCTGTGTTTGTTGTGGTTTCTGGTGATGTGGCCAATGCAATCGCTGGCTCATTTCAGTAACCGGATCATTCCGTTGGCGGGTTTAACAGCGGCCAATGCTGATCATTATCAAAGCCGGTTGGAAGCCATACCCGGAGTAGTAGAAACTATTTTGGTGGTCGATGATCAGCTTGCTTATGTGAAATTTCTCGCCGATGATATCGACCAAAGCGAATTGGATTCCGTCGCCTGATTCTGCGTAAAATGACGCAAACTCAAGAACAAAGGAACAAATCATGTCAGTAAATAAAGTTATTCTGGTCGGCCGTCTGGGGGTAGATCCGGAAAGCCGCTCATTTCCAAACGGTGGTTCTATCTGCAATCTGCGCATCGCCACTTCAGAAACCTGGCGTGATAAACAAACTGGCGAACGTCAGGAACGCACCGAATGGCATCGCGTTGTTCTACGCAACAAACTCGGTGAAATCGCCCAGCAATATTTGCGTAAAGGTTCGCAGGTCTATATCGAAGGCCGCATCCAAACCCGTAAATGGCAAAATCAACAAGGCCAGGATCAATACACCACTGAAATCGTCGGCAATGAAATGACCATGCTTGACAGTAAAGGGGGCAGTGGCGGCGGTGGTGACAGCAGCTATGACCAGGGTCAAAGCCGGCCACAACAAAATAATTCTCAGAATAATGCCCAACCTGCTTCTGCGTCTGCTGGGCCTGACTATGGCGGCGGTGATGCCGATTATTATGATGATGATATTCCGTTCTGAGATTTATCATCCAGTAAAACATCAAGCCCTGCCTCGCGGGGCTTTTTTATGGTTAAAGCCTTGCTGTCAGGTCGATTCAGTGGGACGATGCAGTAACAACAACCAGAGTAGTTTATGCAACACAAAATCAAACAAACCTCAGTCAGACCTTTGCGCACACTGAACCTGTTATCACAGGAAGAAATCCGCCGCCTCAGTAACCCCGGTGAAGACTTGCACCGATTGTTTCGCGACTGTGCACTGGCGATCCTTAATACCGACAGCCACGAAGATGATGCCGAGCAGATTTTTAATAAATTTGCCGATTTTGATATCAGGCTGATCCCGCAAGAACGCGGCATTTTGCTGCAAATCGACAATGCCCCGGCGCAATCTTTTGTCGGTGACACGCTGATCCGCGGTATTCAGGAACATTTGTCATCAGCACTGCGCGATATTGTTTATACCGACTTTAAAATTCTCTCTCAGCACCCGGAAACCTCCGAACAAATCACTGACAGCGTGTTTATGATTTTGCGTAATGCCAATGTGGTGCGGCCTGATATGCCGCCTAATATGGTGGTCTGTTGGGGCGGCCATTCGATTCCGCGCCTTGAATACGATTACGCCAAGCATGTTGGTTATGAATTAGGCTTGCGCGGCCTGGATATCATTACCGGTTGCGGTATCGGCGCCATGAAAGGCCCGATGAAAGGTGCCGCTGTGGGCCATGCCAAACAACAAATCAAAACCGGCCGTTATATCGGCATTAGCGAACCGGGCATTATTGCCTCAGAGTCCCCCAATGCCATTGTCAATGAACTGGTGATCATGCCGGATATCGAAAAACGCCTGGAAGCGTTTGTCCGTCTCGGCCATAGTTTTATTGTTTTCCCGGGCGGTGTTGGCACCGTCGAAGAAGTTTTTTATCTGCTAAGTATTTTGCTGCATCCGGATAACCAGCAGGGCATTCCGCTGATTTTTGCCGGCCCGGACAGCTGTCAGGAATACTTTGCGACCCTGGATAAATTTCTGAAAAGCTGTCTCGGTGACGATATCAGTAACTTGTATGAAATCATTACCGGCGCCCCGGATAAAGTTGCCCAGCGCAGCCGCGAAGGTGTAACCAGTGTCCAACAATCCCGCCGAAAAAATGAAGATGCCTATTATTACAACTGGCAGCTCTATATCGATCCGATGTTGCAACAGCCGTTTATCCCCACCCATGAAAATATGGCGAAATTAAGACTGTTTCCGGATATGCCCAAGCATGAACTGGCGGCACAATTACGTGCGGCGTTTTCCGGCATTGTCGCCGGTAATGTGAAGGCTTTCGGTATCCGCCAAGTTGCCGAGCATGGCCCCTATCAAATCAACGGTGATCCGGCATTGATGCAGGCAATCGATGATTTACTACGCCAGTTTGTTCGCGATCAGCGGATGAAATTAGGTCAGGATGCCAGTCGTTACCAGCCTTGCTACCAAATCATCAATCACTGATGCAGGTGAAACACCTTATTCATGATTTGCCAGCGGCCTTCGGTTTTAAGCAGGTTAAATAAATCGGTAAAACGCAACCCGGTCCAGTTATCCGATTCCAGCCGTACGGTCGCGACAGTGCCATAAATATCGATGCTGGCAATGACGCTTTTAATATCGGGCGCCGGGCCGTTTTCATCATTCCAGTCGTATAAACCCTGGATGGGACCGGCAAATAAATCGTCACCGACATAACCATAAATGGTCGCATCCTGGTGAAACCCCGGACGCATCAATTCACCGACACCGGCGCGGGCACCATCGATGTAATGCTGAATAACCTCGCGAATTGCCTGATAATCGTCAATATTTGCTGCATGCATAGCTAACCCTCCCAAGTGAAATGTTGGGATTAGCCTAGCATAAACTTATTGGGAAAAATGCCTGCTTAGCCGTCAGTAAACAGGCTTATTCATCAAGTTTAAAATGCCTGCGGGACAGCCAAATCAATAACAAC
>DASSWO010000247.1:0-3052 GCA_035704795.1 Methylophaga sp.
CAACATTACCCGTCGGGGGGCTTTCAGCGATTCAACAAACTGTTTGAGATCACGAAAGCCCAGAATATTGGTGTCTTTGGCAGGGCCTTCGATAAACTCATCAACCTTGCTGGGAGTGCGGTTATAAACGGCCACGGTAAAGCCTTTATCGTTCATATTCAGAACCAGATTCTGGCCCATTACCGCAAGACCTACCAGGCCAATATCCGCTTGCCGTTTTTCTATTGCTGTCATGATTAATTAGATACCTTTATATATTCGCCGATGGCTTCTCGAGATGAGCCCACCACAATTCTGCAGGAGCCGGCATTATCGCATTCGATGGCACCGGCCACTTCAATCAATTCCCCCTGATATGCCTGCCCGACATAGGTATGGGTAAAACAAATTATTTCGGGGGTACGCGGATGATCAATCAAATAGCGCGCCGGAAAATCAAAGGCAAAACGATCATCAATCACTTTTGCCTTGGTGACTTGACTGCCCCTTTTCATAAAATGCCGGTGATCAATTTCTAGTTCATTAGTCAAACAGACCATACCGATATCAAATTTACTGCCATCAATAACGGCTTTGTTAAATTTTCGCTGTTCATGCCAGGCAAAACTTTCAAAATCCAGTTCACTGCTCCGGCGTTGGTAATTTTCCTGCATCAATGCAGTATCGAGGAGTTGCAGTTGACCGGCAAACACGGCTTGTTTAACTGCCTGACGGACTGCGTGAAATTGCTGACGGCCATAGACCACTAAATCAATATCCGAGTCGCGACCATGCTGATTAATAAGCATGGAGCCGGTAATGCCCAACTGCTGAATGTCTATGCCGGCCGCAGTAAATATTGCAATCAACTTATGCAGCTTTTGGGTCAGTAAGTCTTGTGGCGGCGTTGCTAGTAATTGCTGTAATTGCAGGTCAGGCTGATGATGGGCAACAACGTCTGCAGGAGGTACGGCATGAAATGCTGCATCAAATTGACTGGAATGGAACAGATATTGTGGATAATGACGCTGTAATAGGCGGTTCGCCGAATCAGTATCGATTTTTTGCCACCGGCCATCGTTGTTAACATAACGCAGGAAAGCACCGATTTTCTGCTGGTGCGGATGATAAGAAATCACCGCAAAGATCAAGCCTTCTGCGGTTTCGATGAAGTCTTTCGGTCGATAGGGAAAATCAGCGGCGCGCAAAGTTTCCTCCAGAATAAGCCAAAGCTTGTATATCTTTCATATCCGCTTCTGTTAAGAGATGAAAAATATACAAGCCCTTACATCATGGCACATTCAGCCTAATGAGACTTGTTTGTTATTCCTAAAATGCCGCGAAATCCCAGAATCAATAATACTATCAGCCAAATATCCAGTAACCAGCGGCTAATGCCTTTGAGTAATTGACCATTATGTAAATCCCGCAGCACTTGGCTGACCGAGACGCCATCGCCATAAAGCTGGATTTCCATGGCTTTACGACTGGCGGGCGGCATGGATTCTGACTGGCTCCAGCTAACACCCTGTAAAGACATCAACTCCCAGCTATCCAGCAAAAAATTACCCCGCCACATGCCATGACGGGTTTGCAGTACCGGTTCGTTGTAATGCACACCAATATTCTGAATTTCGGGCGGGATCCCGGCTGCAGCTCCCAAAGTATCAATATAGTCACCGTCTTTGCTGAGCAAAATCAACGCATCATCGGTGGCAACTACCAGCACATTTTCAAGTGCCACCGCGCCAATCAATGGTCTTGGCAAGCTTAGCAATGGTTCAGAATTGACATATAACTGCTGATCAACAGCAATAATCACATGACCTTCCACTATAAACGCTTGATCGCTTTGCAGCTCACCAATCTGATAATGGCGTTTCAGCCAACTGGAATTGACTTTAAGCTTATCAAGTCCCAGAGATTTATCATGATTCAACAGTACAGCGCTGCCCAGCCAAATCAGTAACAGAATACTTAATAGTATTTGCAGCAGTCTTAACAATAGATTTGTTGCCAACGGTTTCATTTAAATGATTCGAATCCCATGCGAAAAACCATTGCAAGCTTACCGGATCCAGACATAAAAAAAGGGGAGCGAACTCCCCTTTTTATCAATTATTATCAGAATTTTTAAAAATCGATAATCACACCCGTGTAGATAGTCCGTTCAATATTTGGCCGGGCACCAAATGGCTGGCGGGCAATAATTTCCTGACGGTCAAATACGTTTTCAACTTTCAAAAATACTTCCGGACCAGCAGCAAACTGATAGCGGCTGATCAAGTCCATCGTAGTCAGCGCATCAGTACGATCAAAGCGGCTGTTAGAGTCATTACAACCAATCGAAACACAAGTTTCATCAATGTATTTCACAACGGCGTAGTTATTCCAACCACTGCTATGTTCCAACCCAATCCGTGCACTGAAGATATTTTCCGGAATGTTTTGTAAATCCTTACCACTAACAAACTCATCGCCAGACGTGGTTTCGCCATCAGTATAAGTGTAGGCAAAATCAACCGGAATCATAAAGTTACCGGCCGTGAATAAAGTACCTGTTTGTAATTCCAGACCTTTAACTTCGGCACCACCGACACTGAATGAACCTGATTCGGCATCATTACTGCAAGGTGAGGCGACTGAGCACTGCTCAACAAAATTGCTGAAATCTGAGTAAAAACCAATCGCTTCAGCGAAGAAAACACCTTGGTTAAAGCGCAGACCCAGTTCATAGTTATCGCTTAAACCGGGTTCATCACCATCTTCAGATTCTGCACTGAGAGGGATCATCCCCTCGTGATAACCTGCCAATAATTGCCAGTTATCAGTCAAATCATAGGTTGCTGACAGACCCGGTAAAAATTCTTTGTAGTCATTATCTACGCGATCAGTTACTGATGAACGCGCTGGTTCGCCATAACGACGGGCTTTGGTTTCAACATCTTCCATCCGTAAAGAGGCACTCAACAGCAAACGCTCTGTGACCTGAAAATCATCAGTGATCCACATACTCAATGCTTGCGCTTCTTCAAGACGATTATCTCCGCCACTGACGGTATCAGCGTCGGTG
>DASSWO010000098.1:0-3867 GCA_035704795.1 Methylophaga sp.
CGTATTACTGGGCATTTTTTCAGCCAGTTCGCGGGCTTCATCATCACTGGCATCAACAAATAAATGCACGCTACCGCCATAGAGAATCGCGTCATTGGTGCGACCCATGCCGGTCATAAAATCACCACCGGGCGGTGCAACCGGCGTGCTGCCATAACCATCAACGATTTTCTCTAATGGAAAATGCACGGTATGCGCTTTATGCAATGCAACCTCCAGCACCCGGATGGCAATTTGCATAACACCGGCCAAGCTGGTGGTTGGCGTCAGGATCAAGGTCAGGTTTTCTGGTTTGATACCACAGTTATCGGCGATTTTATCGGCAATAGCGACCGGCGGTAATTTATCAACTTCAAGCACAATGACTGTCGAATCAGCTTTATCCTGATAGCCAAATTCTTTGAATAATTCTTCGCGTGCCGCCAGTGCGCGACCGGGGCCTGATCCTAAGGCAAAGAACTTCACGTCATCAGATTTATGCGACAAACTCCAGCCGGCATATTGACTGCCAAGGCAGCTCAGCACCGGGGTTTTGGCATGCACATTGACTGACCATGGCCAATTAGCAAAGCCGCTTTGACTGCCCATGGTCACCGTCGCCAGACCGCCCATGCAGATTTCGCCAATGCGTCGACCAGCTTCCAGACCACCTAGCGCGTTGATACCAGCATCAACAACCCGGGTACCATTACTGAGCGTAATGATTTCCACTTGCAGCGCCTGTGCATCTTTTATGAAATCATCCAATAAAGGCTGACAAGCGGCGTTGACGCTGGTCCAGTTGGCAGAGAGCGTAGTCATGGACAAAATCCTGTGATTAATTCAAAACGGCATTATACGCGATGCATGTTTGCCACGCAGTTTAGTCCTGATTACGATAAGGCGATAATACGTTATCTATGGCCTGCAAGCGGTCTTTTTTCAACGCTTCGGCGATGGCCAATCCTTGTAAACCGGCTTTGACAAAGGCATCGGTCTTAATGGCTGATGCGGCATCAAAACAAGCTTGAAAGACCGATTTTTCAGGCATCTCAGCAGTTTCATAACCCGGCCGGCCACGAAAGTCTGCTTCACCGGCCAATAAGTATTGGCTAAACCGTTCTGGTCGGCGAAAGCTATCGAGTTTTTCAAACACGGCCAATACTGTCTCAGCAGGCAGGGTAAATAAACGATGGACTTCGGTATGCAGTTCAGCAACTTTAACGGCCAGAGTTTGCAGTTCGCGTGGCACTTTTAGCCGCTGGCAAAGTTGCTCGGTAAGTTTGATGCTGCGCGTTTCATGATTTTGGTGGCTGGGTAAAATATTGACAGGTGTTTCGCCTTTGCCAAGGTCATGACACAGTGATGCAAATCGTACCGTCAAGTCGTCGCTGAGTTTAGCTGCCTCGTCCAATACCAGCATGACATGCACGCCGGTATCGATTTCCGGATGCCATTTGGGATGTTGTGGCACACCGAACAGACGATCTATTTCCGGAAACAGGATCGGCAGTGCACCTACTTCGCGTAGGGTATAAAAAAACCGTGACGGAGTAGCTTCACCCAGTGCTTTGGCGGTTTCCTGCCAAACCCGCTCGGCGACCAGATGATCCAGTTCGCCGGCATTGATCATTTGACTAATCAGCTTTTTAGTCTCATCAGCGACCCGGAAACCAAAGCGAGCAGCAAATCGTGCAAGTCTTAATACCCGCACGGGATCTTCGGTAAAAGCCGGCGAGACATGGCGTAATAAACCTGCCTTTAAATCCTGCTGGCCGCCGAAGGGATCAATAATCTCGCCATCGGCCGTTTGTGCCATGGCATTAATCGTTAAGTCGCGGCGTTGTAAATCTTCTTCGAGACTGACATCTGGCGCGGCATAAAAAGCAAAGCCACGGTATCCGGGCGCAGTTTTTCGCTCAGTGCGAGCCAGTGCGTATTCTTCATGAGTCTGAGGATGCAAAAAAACCGGAAAATCTTTACCAACCGGCCGATATCCTTGTGACAGCATAGTTTGCGCATCAGCGCCCACTACCACCCAGTCGTGATCATTAACGGGTAGGTCAAGCAGTCGATCCCGGACACAGCCACCGACTTGATAAATATCCATCGCTGTTATTTAAGATTTCCCGGGCGCACTGCCGGCATGCGCTCACTAAGTGGAATAATCGGCCGATTAAGCTGATAATCAAACGTTGCGGTATAACTCATCACGGCGCGAATGTAGCGGCGAGTTTCGTTAAATGGAATGTTTTCAGCCCATATATCGGCAGGCAATGGGCCATTTTCAGGTAACCAGCGTTGTACCCGATGCGGGCCGGCATTATAGGCGGCAGTGGCAAGCACTGGGTTATTCTGCAAATCTTCATAGACTTTACGCAGATAACGGCTGCCGATTTCAATATTACGTTCCGGCTTATACAGCTCGGCCTCAGATTGCAGTGGTTTATTCAGCAATTTTGCGGTACTGCGGGCCGTCGCCGGCATGACTTGCATCAAACCCATGGCCCCCGCATGAGAGCGCGCAGCGGGATTAAAAGCGCTCTCCTGACGGGCAATAGCCAATAACCACGCGACATCAAGTTTTTGATTTTTAGCGGCTTGTAGCATGTCTTCGATATAGAGCACCGGGAAGCGTTGATCCAGCGCATCCCAGTATTGAGCGCTACCCAACAAGGCAATTGTCTGGTTATGCCAGCCCCAACGATGCGTTTCTAATGACAATAATTGCAATTGACGATCGGTTAAAGTGTTTTGCAAATAATAGGCTTCGCGGCGGGCTTCCAGATCTTCACCAATATGATAAAACTCATATAAACGCTGATAGGCCGGCATCGCTTTCAATGCCGCCATTTCATCGGGTTCAGCCTCAATCGGCCGAGGATTCATGCTGTAATCGGCACCCAGCCGATCGGCAGCTAAAAATGCATAATAATCCCGTTCGTTAATCATCGTTCGCCAAATGGCTTCGGCGGCAGCTTTATCACCGGTTTTATCAAGGCTGCGGGCCAACCAATATTGCCATCTGTTTTCTTGTCGAGTGTTTTCATCAAGACTGGCGATGGCGGCTTTGACTGCGGGCCAATTTTGTTGCCATAGCGCGGCCCTAACTCGCCATGGTTCGTTAGGGGTGTCTCCAAAATAGCGCAGGGCTTCATCCTGACGGTTCAAAGCTGCCCACAAGCCGATTTCACGCTGCACGGCGTGTTGTTGTTCACTGCTGAACTGGTAGGCCGGTTTTAGTCGTTGCCAATGAAAATAAGCTTTATCAGGATTTTGACGTGCCAAACGGCTCAAGCCATGAACAATAATTTCTCGTGATAACGGCACATCATTGGCCAGACTGACCCGGTTATGATCGACCGTTGCTGGTAGCTGAGACAATAGGCTTGCGGGATTATTGTGAATTTGTTGCCAGCGATCTGTCCAAGCTTGAGCGGTGGCCGCTGCATTAACTGTTTCCGCCAAATAGCCGGCCAGTGAAAATTGTTGTGCCCGCAAACTCAGCATCAATCGCTGCCAACGAAGGTCATCGGTCAACAAGCCGCGTTTTTCTATAATGTTGAACACTGGATCACAGGCTTTTTCCTGTGAATACGGCACCAGCCATAATTCCAAGGCGGCTTTTTCCGCCGCATCAGACTGACCTGTATGCATTAAAGCCCGGGCATGGTGACAGGCACGCTCGGCTGTTTGTGGTGACTGGTAAAAATCCAGATAAGCCTGCCACTGTTTGTTGGCGGCTAGCTTATCCAGTTTGGCGTTGCGTAAGCGTTCAGCAAAAAAACTGTCATCGTGTTTGTCTAAAAAAGCCGCCACGCTGGCATTTCCGGTTTGGTTTAAGCGGTGGCGCAAAAACAGATAATCAAGATAACTTTGCAAAGGATA
>DASSWO010000105.1:0-15943 GCA_035704795.1 Methylophaga sp.
ATCAGTTGCCAATGCCTTACATAGTTTTGGTAATAACGTCTGCATCGTCACCATTAACTGCCAAGGTGGGTTTATCACTATCATGCCAGACGACGTCATTCCCCGTGCATTGCTATCGTTAGTAATGGCCAATTCAAAACGTTGAATATTCCGAATGCCGCTATTAATCAGCTGCTTTTCCATTCGGGTAATACGACTGCGTTCGACTACCGGATACCAAATCGCATACGTGCCGGTTGAGAATTTCTTGTGGGCTTCAATGATCGTTTTAATGACTAAATCATAATCTGATTTTATTTCATAAGATGGATCAATTAATACTAGCCCACGCCGTGAAAGCGGTGGCAATAAAGTCAGCAAACCTTTTAGGCCATCTTCATGCATGACCCGGGCATGTTTATCCCGCTGTAAGTTATTGGCCAGCAATTTGGCATCTTCGGAATGCAGTTCATATAACCAAGCTCGATCCTGCGAACGCATAAAATGCCGGGCAATCAGCGGTGAGCCGGGGTAAAGCTGCAAATTACCATCAGTATTGAGCTTGTTGATAGCCTCAAAATAACGACTAAGCTCGGGCCAATCGGCAGTATTCAGTTTGCCAATACCGGTTTGGTATTCCTGTAATTTCTCAGCATGCACCGAGCGAAGATCATATAAACCGGCACCCGCATGCGTGTCGATATAGTCAAAAGCTTTATCTTTTTTGGTGAGATGCTGCAAAATCTCAATCAGCACAATATGTTTCAACACATCGCCAAAGTTGCCAGCGTGATAAGAGTGGCGGTAACTTAACAAAATTTATCCAGTAGAAGTTGTGAGTAACTTTAAGATCTGCAATACAATTTGCAGCGTGTCATATTCTATCTTAATGACCGATAAGTAACCTAAGTCGGTAACGTTATCTAACAATAGCTAAAAGCAAGCTTTATTGACGGGAATATTACAGTTTATTAATTAATTTTTGATTGATTAATCTATTATAAATATCAAAAGTCACCGCGCCCATGATGATGGCAAAAGCCGTATGAATGTATGCGTTTTGAAATCCAAAGGCTTCTAAAACCGAATAAAATTGAAAATGTGTGATGTATATAAATAATGAACCGGAAGCGATGTAGTAAACCGGTTTCTTGATGATTTCTGTAAGAACCAGGGTGGGGTTAAAGACGAGAAACAGACCACCGATAAACAAAAAATAGTTAAAACCAAAAGCAAAATTCATCAATAAAAATAAAAGTGACAGGATCAGTTTTTCTTTCAGCGTCTCAACGTATCGGGCGGCAACCCCAAAAGCCACCAGCCAAAGCATTAACCAGGGTAGTCTGCTATAGAGATTTTCTGTATTCCAGTTATAGTCGGCGATGATAAAAATAAAACTGGAAATAACCACAAATACCAAAGTTGTATCTTTGGGATGCTTGTCCAACGCCTCCCTGACCGAGGGAATTGATAAAACGATCATCAGCGCAGCGAGAATCTGTACATAGACTTCGATAAACCAAAAAGAAAACCCACGGGGATGATGCACCTCAAAGAAATTTGAGATGAGTGTAATGTCTATCCACCGGAACGGTCCGAAGGTGATGTGCAATAAAAATGCGTAAAGCACCGTCGGTATAGCAACTTTCAGAACCATCACAGCAACGGTCTTGATGCTGGAGGTATTGATGACTTTGGCAAGTTTGAATGTGGCAATGTTATAACCAACCATCATCATCAATAGCAACGCGCCACCACTGCCATAGCTGACAGCACCAAAGTGCCCGGCAACAATTAAAGTGATCGCAATGAATCGAATCAGTGTGGGAACATTATGATTAAAAGGTTTTTTTGACGATGTGTTTTCATAGGGGCTTCTGGCAGTTCTTATACTGGTAGACATTAGTTTCCCTGGGGTAAATCTTGCTTGGGGTTTACCCAATGATTATAGAGATATCATTGATCTGCACATGACGCAGCGAACTGTAGACAAACCTACCAACAAAAGGACAGTCAATATGTTCGGCAAGCAACGGTAATAAGATTATTTTATCGATTATTATCTGGCGTGTCAGTGCATTATGCTTAGGCTGACAAGCCCTTTTTTGTGAGAGTCTTGACTCATTATCATGGCGGTAGCTTCAACTTGCGCTGCAAGAATCATTATTTGCAATGTTGGGTTTTATGCTTAAACCCGACCTACAATTCAATCACAGACAAATCTGCGGACATCTGCGTATAACCTTGTTTTCTCTGTGTCTCTGTGGTTATTGTCCGCTTCTGGATTCCCGCTTTCGCGGGAATGACAGGGAAAAGGCGGGAATGACAGGGAAAAGGCGGGAAAGATCGTACAATACAGAAATCTAAAAAAGTGGATATTAATTTACTAAACTCTGTATTGGTGCCGGAATCCGGCCACCTAGACGCACAAAGCGATTTTCCTGACTGCCCATATTGACCGCCATCACCGGCCCCTCACCAAGCAGTCCACCGAATACCACATGATCGCCGGCTTTCTTGCCGGGTGCCGGGATTAGGCGCGCCGCAGTGGTTTTTTTGTTTATGACGCCAATAGCCATTTCATCAGCAATTATCGCTGATAACATTTCGGCGGAGGTATCGCCGGGCAGGGCGACCATATCCAAACCAACAGAACATACGGCCGTCATCGCTTCAAGTTTTTCCAAACTTAACGTGCCATTACGGGCGGATTCAGCAATGCTTAAATCTTCACATACCGGAATAAAGGCACCGCTCAAGCCACCAACATGCGAGCTGGCAAAGGCGCCACCTTTTTTAACCGCATCGTTAAGCATCGCTAAAAATGCCGTGCTGCCCGGGGCACCAATCGCAGGCAAACCTATTGCTTCAAAAATTTCACCGACGCTGTCATTTTTATTGGGCGTAGGTGCCAACGATAAATCGACAATACCAAATGGCAATCCCAATGTTTGCGCGACTTCACGACCGACCAATTCACCGGCGCGGGTTAACCGGGCAGCGGTTTGTTTGATAACATCGGCCGCGCGGCTGAGATCCATATTTTCATCTTCGGCAATCGCCCGTTCCAAAGCAGCTTTAACCACGCCCGGACCACTGACGCCAACACTGACTACGGCATCCGCTTCGCCAATGCCCAAATAAGCGCCGGCCATAAACGGCACGTCTTGCGGAATATTGGCAAATACCACCAGCTTGGCTGCTGCCAAGCCATCATCTTTGGCAGTAAGTTCAGCAGCTTCTTTAATGACATGGCCCATACGGATAATGGCATCCATATTGATACCAGCACGAGTACTGGCGACATTCACTGACGAGCAAACCCGTTTACTTTGAGTAAGCGCCTGTGGAATCGCATCAATCAATGCCCGATCACCTGTGCTCATACCTTTTTCGACCATGGCGCTGAAACCACCGATAAAATCGATACCCAGTTCTTCGGCAGCTTTATCCAGCGTTAGCGCGATTTCGACCATTTGTTCAGAAGAAAATGGCGCGGCAACAACACCGATCGGGCTGATAGAAATGCGTTTATTGGCGACTTCGATACCGTAACGGCGTTCGATACGGGTGCAGGTTTCAACTAACTTACCCGCGTAACGGGTGATTTTGTCGTAAATCTTGCGCTTGAAAGTGGCCAGATCATCACTGACACAATCGGTCAGATTAATTCCGACTGTGACGGTACGCAGATCCAGATTTTCTTCACGGACCATTTGCAGCGTGGAAATAATGTCTTTTTGATTTAGCATAGGGCTTCCTAATATTCGGGACTGCGTGGCGTTTAGTTAAGGATGTTGCTGACCGATTCAAAAATCTTACGATGCTGAACGCTTATTTCCAGATCCAGACGTTGTGAAATCTCGGATAAAGCTTCACGCAAATTGTCCATGACCGTGGCACGTGGCACGTCTATTTCAAACACCATCAGATTATCCATCGGATTTTTACCGCCTTTAAAAATCGCTTGAATATTGGTGATATTAACGCCGTGGGTAAATAGTGCACCGGCGACTTCAGCGACCAGCCCGCGTCTGTCCGGACCGATGCAGGTAACGATATAAGGCTGGACTTCGGGTTTTTGCTGCTGCCAGTCAGTAGTCTGTTCATCCCAGAGGTGCACATTGATAAATAACCCCATCGTGTCACAAGCCGTTTCGATAGCTTGTTGCAGCGCCTCGGGTGTTTCCGTATCAGGAATCGATGCCAGCAGCAGAGCGCCGAACACGTTTTCCAGCAAAGTTTGGCTGAGGTTTTCAATATTACCCTGACGTTGTTGAATGACCTTGGCAACTGCGGCCATAATGCCCGGCTGGTCACTGCCCAATACCGAAATCAGAACTTTGTTCATCAAGTTTCCCTTAAAATTTTTGCAGCTTTGTTTCTAAACTAAAATCTGCTCAGCCTAACAGGCTTAAGAAGCCCAAAACGGCTGTTATAGATCACTTCACTCAGGCTGACATTGACGGGGCGGTTTAATGTCGTCATCACGAGGCTGCAAACCGCGGCAATCTATTCGTTCACTCTATGCCAAATGTCAGATTGGCAAGATGTATCAACATCCCACGATCAGGCCCATTTCTGGCGAATTTGTTCCCGGTGAATATAAAGCCATTGAATAGCAATAATCGGAATGGCTGAAATGATTTTGCCGTTATTAAGCAGTTGGTAAACGTCATCGAATGGCAGCACGGCAACGGCGATGTCTTCATTTTCGTCTTCCATGCCATGAAAACCGCCAATATTGCGACTATCGATCTTGCCGCAAAATAAATGCAATAGTTCTGAGGTGCCGCCGGGTGAGGTGAAAAACGCGTTGATTTTGATCAATTCCTGAATGTCACAGCCGGACTCTTCGAGCGCTTCACGGCGAGCAACGTCTTCTGGTGTTTCACCAGGCTCAATGGCACCGGCAACGATTTCCAGTAACCAAGCCCGTTCATCATTAAGCTGCAGCGCACCAACCCGGAATTGTTCAATAATGACCACTGCATCTTCAACGGCATCGTAAAGAATCACGGCGACACATTCGCCACGATGAAAAACTTCACGTTTCAACGATGCACTCCAGCCTCCCTGATAAAGCGTATGACGGACGGTCAGTTCTTTAACAGCAAAAAAACCTTCAAAAACCGGTTTTTCGGCAATGATTTCAAAACGTTTGTCTGCGTTATTCAGTGGCATTTGCAGTTTTTTGAAAAGCGTCAGTAGGAATCCCTTCGAGTTTACGCAAATAAGCGGTAAAACGGCTGTCGTCTTTTTCGATATGTTCAAGTTTGACCGGTAAATAACCCAAAGCAGGCGCACACCAGAGTGTGGTTTTGCGATCACTGTCAGCATCACGTTCGCGGGTCAGTTTAACGGTGGCAATTTTGCCCAGCGGTGTATCAATTATTTCTTCACCAAGACGAACGATTTTGTAATGTTTTAATTTGCCACCAT
This sequence comes from Methylophaga sp., assembly GCA_035704795.1. Lineage (GTDB taxonomy): Bacteria > Pseudomonadota > Gammaproteobacteria > Nitrosococcales > Methylophagaceae > Methylophaga. The sequence goes on from DASSWO010000105.1 coordinate 5,422, forward strand.
CAGCGATGGTATAAGTCAGCTGTTCACGCTCACTGCTTAAATCATGCATGACCTGTAATTGATAGACCAATTTGTCGAGTGTATTCTTTTTGATTTCCAGATCCCAGGGATGCTCACGATCATCAATATGTACTTCGAGTTTGTCCCAGTTGAAATCCATGGTCAGTAATTTATCTTTATCACCACCATTGCGAGAATAGCGATAAAACATGGGCCTGATACGATCATTATGATAAACCCAAAAACTGGTTTCTTCGATAACATCAGGTTTAATAAACGCAAACAAACCCTTAGCCTGCGTCGTCGAGACAAACTTTCGTTGTCCTGCAGGTTCAGTGCTTAGCGTTTGCTGCAATTCACCGGCCTGAATACCATTTAGTTCTACTTGATAATTGGCATAAAAATCTGGCAGCGGTTCAGCATGCAGCCCGTAAGCTAACAGCAAAAACATTACGCCGGTCAGCAGTTGTCTCATATTAAGCACCTTGTTGAATCAACAGCTTTATGGCATCAGGATAAAGTTTATGTTCCGCAACCAATACCCGTGCCGCTAATAATTCTGGTGTGTCGTCAGCCAGAACGGGTACTTTAGCCTGTAACACCACCGGACCATCATCAAGTTCTGCCGTGACAAAATGCACACTGGCACCGTGCTCTTTTTCGCCAGCTTCAATAGCCCGCTGATGCGTGTGTAAACCTTTAAATTTAGGTAACAGAGAAGGGTGAATATTGATTAGCTTACCAGAAAAATGTTTGACAAATTCAGCCGTTAAGATTCGCATAAAACCAGCGAGGAGTACAAAGTCCGGCTGATACTTATCTACAACTTGAGCTAATTCATTATCAAATGCTTCACGACTGTCAAAGTCACGATGATTAATCAACTGTGTTTTGATACCTGCCCCAGCAGCAGTTTGCAGACCTGCGGCATCAGGACGATTGCTGATCACTGCAACAATTTCAGCATTAAGCTCACCCGCGTCAATAGCTCGGATAATCGACTGCATATTGCTGCCACGACCGGAAATCAAAATTACCAGTCTGGCCTTTGTCATCGGATAATCACGCGCTCGCTGTCATCGGATGCTTCTATATGACCGATATGCATGGCAGTTTCACCAAGGCCAATCAGGGTATTAACCGTTTCATCAGCTTGATCAGCGTCAACTACCACAAGCATGCCGATGCCATTATTAAAAGTGCGATACATTTCTCTATCAACAACATTACCGTGCTGCTGTAACCAGTCAAATATTGCTGGCCGCTGCCAGCTATTGGCATTGACCACGGCAACAACACCGTCCGGTAATACCCGGGGAATGTTTTCTAACAAACCACCACCAGTGATGTGTGATAGAGCATGAATGTCAACTTTTTCAGTGAGTTGCAATAATGATTTAACGTAAATTCTAGTGGGTGCTAACAGTTTTTCACCCAGCGTTGCGCCATCGAAAGCATCATTTAAGTCAGCGCCACTGCGTTCCAGAATCTTACGGATTAAAGAGTAACCATTTGAATGCGGACCGGAGGAGGCGATACCGATAATGGCATCACCGGCAGCGACTTTACTGCCATCAATGACATGATCTTTCTCAACAATACCCACACAAAAACCGGCTAAATCATAATCCCCATCTTCGTACATACTCGGCATTTCAGCAGTTTCACCACCAACCAGCGCGGCGCCTGATTGCAGGCAACCTTCAGCAATACCGGCGATCACATCAGTAGCGATATCGACATCTAATTTGCCAGTTGCATAATAATCAAGGAAAAACAGCGGCTCAGCGCCGAGTACGGCAATATCATTGGCGCACATGGCCACCAAATCGATACCAATCGTATTATGAATGCCGCAATCGATTGCCAGCCTCAGTTTGGTGCCAACACCATCGGTACCGGAAACCAGAACAGGGTTCTTATAGCGGTCCAAAGGCAACTCAAATAAGCTGCCAAAACCACCTAAACCCGCCATTACGCCGGGCCGTTTGGTTTTTGCAGCAAGCGGTTTAATACGATCAACCAGCGCGTTGCCAGCCTCAATGTCGACACCGGCATCACGGTAGCTGAGAGAAGAGGCTGAATAGCTGTTGGAATCAACGGGATCGGTCATGCTGGGTTCCTGAGAATAATGGGCGTCACACTCGAAAATCAGCGTGCTAGAATACCACAATGACTCGAATAATTACTGTGCTGTTTTTATTTTTTACCGCTTCGACCGCCTTCCCGGCGCAGGTTTCTCACATTTATCAGGCGCATGTGCCAGTTGCTTCCCAAAGTGACCAGGATCGTAGCCAAGTGACCCCTGAGGCTCTCAAACAAACTATTATTAAAGTGGTTGGTGACCGGCAGGCGGTTGATAAAGCCGATCTCACCGCACTTTTAGCTGATGCAGATCGCTATGTTACGCGTTATTCTTATCAACATATCAACCACGATGATGATCCCACAACGCCGGAACAACTAGCGGTGAATTTTATTTTTGATGCCAAAACACTTACCAATACCTTGCAACGAATCGGCTTGCCAATTTGGGGAGAAAATCGGCCAGAAATTTTGATCTGGTTGGCTTCAGATAGGGGCGGCGAACAACATTTGATTGCCGATAGTGATGACAGCATCATCAGTAAGATTCTGGAACGCGAGGCTGCACGTCGTGGACTACCGGTTGTGTTGCCCATGATGGACCTGGAAGATCAAATACAAATCAGTTTCAGTGATATCTGGAACACTAATAACAGCACTATTCAATCGGCCTCTGAACGCTACGGTACGCGAATTATCGTTATTGCTCAGATACGTGGCAATGAAGCACAAACCCGCATTAGTTGGCAGGCATTGAGTAATGACAATAATTTTCGCTGGCAAAGTGAAGGTGATTTAAATACGGCTATTGCTGACGGGATTAATCAATTAGCCGATATGCTTGGTCAGCGTTTTGCCCTGCATATGGGGACATCACGACAACTGACTGTCGAGGTGACCGATGTTAAAAATTACAACGATTACAGACAGTTAATTGCTTATCTCAATAATTTACAATCGGTTGAGTCCGTTAACATTATCAGTATGAATGATCAGACGCTAAAAGTGGAGCTGACCATTCAGGTTGACATCAGTAAGTTTCGAGAATTGCTGACGCTTGATGGACTACTACAAGCCACTAATGACATGGCTGATAATGATGTTGAGCAATACCGGTTGCTGCATTGACCCGACGCGATATACCCAACTTAATTTCCTGGTTCAGGATTGTGCTGGTTGCCCCTGTTGTTTGGGCAATGCTGCAATTTGATTTTCAACTGGCATTAATATTGTTTGCCATTGCCGGTGTTTCTGATGGTTTAGATGGTTTTTTGGCCAAACATTATCATTGGCAAAGCCGTTTAGGTTCTATTCTGGATCCAATTGCCGACAAACTTTTATTGGTTGCCAGTTTTGCAACGCTTAGTTATCTGGATTTACTCCCCTGGTGGTTGTTTGCATTAGTAATTGGCAGAGATTTTCTGATTGTCGCCGGTGCTTTGGCTTATCATAAAAGGTTTGGTGAATTCGAATTTCAGCCTTTATGGAGCAGCAAAATTAATACGCTGCTGCAAATTTTGCTGGTCTTGCTGGTCATGATACAAACTCAGTGGTTTCCAGGATTGGATGAAGTTAAAACCATCGGTATCTGGTTGGTGGTTGCTAGTGTTATCAATAGTGGCAGTGAATATATATTAGTTTGGGGGATGCGAGCGTGGCGACAACGGAAAAACCGCTGAAAACAGACAGCAACAAGCAGATTTCAGATAGTAATAAGTGGCTGATTTTAATTTCAGTGGTGCTGTTTGGTTTTCTTTTTTACCAATTGGCTGGCGTTTTGATGCCATTTTTTGTTGCAGCTTTATTTGCCTATCTCGGTGATCCATTAGTAGATATGCTGGAAAGGCATAAATTATCACGTACTCTTTCAGTGACCATTGTATTTAGCGGCTTGTTTTTATTAACGATAATATCTATTTTAATTTTTGTGCCTCTGCTCAGTGGTCAATTAGCTTCTTTATTTGAAAAATTGCCGGGCTACATCGATAAATTACAAACTAGTATTGAGCCCGTAATGCAGTCTTTGGGCCTCTCCAAAGACATGCTTAATCTCGATACGCTGAAAGACGGTCTTAAAGATTACTGGTCGGAAGCCGGCAAAATGGCAGGTGATGTTTTTGGTTATGTCAGTAAGTCTGGTCTGGCATTACTGACTTTAGTCACTAATCTGGTGTTAATCCCAGTATTAACTTTTTATTTGTTGCGGGATTGGGATTTGTTAGTGGCGCGTTTTCGTGAGTTATTACCACGCCGCCATGCTAAAAAAATCACGGATTTGTCCTTAGAATGTGACGATATGCTGGCGGGTTTTTTACGTGGTCAACTGTTGGTCATGTTAGCCCTGTCCATTATGTATTGCATCGGTCTGACCCTGATTGGCCTTGAACTGGCGCTGCTGATTGGTGTGATTGCCGGTATTGTCAGTTTTGTGCCGTATCTGGGGTTACTGGTGGGGATCCTCTTGGCAGGACTGGCTGCCTACTTACAGTTTCAGGAGTGGTTACCCGTACTCTATGTTATTGGGGTATTTAGTTTCGCCCAGATAATCGAAGGCAGTGTTCTGACGCCGCGTTTTGTCGGTGAGCGGATCGGTCTGCATCCTGTGGCAGTTATTTTTGCCGTGATGGCCGGGGGCAGTTTATTTGGTTTTGTTGGTGTTTTGCTTGCTTTGCCCGTGGCGGCAGTGGCAATGGTGTTAGTACGTCATGCGCTCGATCATTACGTTAACAGCCAACTCTATTCCTGAGTGAATGATGGTCCATAGGCAGCTAACATTGCGACTTTCGCCGCAGGAAGTTTATCGTCTTGATAATTTCCTGTTTGCTGATGAGGCACTGCGTGAGGCGGTGGATGAATTCTGTCAGGATCAGGGCTCTGGTTTTTTGTATTTGTGCGGTGTCAGTGGTGCCGGTAAAACCCATCTGTGTTTAGCCATTGCCGAACAATTACAACAGCAAACCAGTGTCGCCTATCTAAACTTTCAGGAATTGCTGCATACCGCTGAACCGTCTGCATTAATGTCGTTAATGCAGGCTGACGTCATTTGTTGTGACGATATTGAGGCGGTTAGTGGGCAAGAGGCCTGGCAGGAGGCATTATTTCATGCGTTTAATGAGTTGCGACATCAGCAAAAACGTCTGTTGATTGTCACTGAAAATCCACCGGCACAGTTAAATATTGCATTGGCTGATTTGCGTTCACGTCTCGCCACAGGCCTGGTGTTTCAGTTACCGGTTATGGCAGATCAACGAAAACAACAAGCTTTAATTTTACAAGCTCAGAGCCGCGGTCTGATTCTGTCAGAAGACGTTGCTCAATATCTGCTGCGGCATTACGGCCGCGATATGCCGTCTTTGATGGCTGTATTGCAAAAGCTTGATAAAGCCTCGTTACAAGCGCAGCGACGATTAACGATCCCATTTGTTAAAGAGGTGATGCAGCATGGCGTCTAGCCCCATGCTGATAGTGATATGGCCTGAAGCAGCTGGTTTATTACAGCCTATCAATAGAATAACCTGGCCAGTCGCGCTGCAGCAACTTCTCAGAAAAAGCCGTTTTCAAAGAGATCCATCTGATTATTCATCGCTGTTGCTCCAACAATTCGGACAAGATGATGGCCCCGATTTACCGTTGGCGGCGCTGCGTTTTCCCGGTGAAACAGCAATATGCGCTGATCTTTGTTACTTGCATGCCGACAGGGATTGCCTGCGTTTGTTTCATCGCAATTTGCAGGTTTCAGATGCTGAAACCGCGCAATTACAAGCCAGTTTAGAACCATTGCTGGATGAGTTTGAGGGCGAGTGGCTAACCTACAGTACTAAGCATTGGGGCCTGCGATTACCAGCGTTGCCTGAGATGCAATGGACGGCAATTGATAAATTGGAAGGTCAGTCGATTAGTGGCCAGTTACCTGTTGGTAGTGAGCAAAACAGCTGGCGGCGGTTATTAAACGAAATACAAATGTCACTGTTTGAGCATCCGGTGAATCAGCAGCGTGACGCGGATGGTTTATTGCCGGTCAACGCAGTGTGGTTTTCCGGGGCGGCGGCTTTGGATCTGAAAGCTGACTGGCAGCATGTTGCTGGCAACGATCCGTTGCTTAAACCATTAGGCAGTTTTATTAATGCCGATTATCAGCAACCCATTGATGAATTAGTAAAACAAAAGCGCCAAGGTAAGACACTTATCGTGTTACCGTCTTTTGATAATGACGGCGACTGGCAACATCAGCTGGAAATACTGTCGCAGCAGGTTTTTAAACCCTTATGGCAACAACTTAGGCGTTTGCAATTACGTGAAGTACAAATCTGCGTACCGCAGTATGGTCACTATTCTCTGAGCTCGTGGCGCAGTTGGTTATGATTGAGGTTCGAAACAGCGACGGCTGGCAGGATTTGCCCGAAGCCTGGCCGGAGGTTATCAAACGGATCATGGCGGCGCGCGGTATTCGTCAGGAGACCGATCTGCAATTTGCTTTGGCAGATTTACCGTCGGCAAATTTATTAACCGATATGAACGCGGCCTGTCAGTTGCTGCAACAGGCGATAGAAGCTAACTGGTCGATATTGATTGTCGGCGATTTTGATGCAGATGGCGCGACCAGCACGGCATTATTGACCCGAGGTTTACATCAATTTGGCCTGCAAAATGTAAGGTTTATGGTGCCCAACCGGTTTGTTCATGGTTATGGCCTGACACCCCAACTATTAGCGGAATTACCCTCTAAAAATCAGCCGGATTTATTGATTACCGTTGATAACGGTATTGCCAGTATTGATGGGGTGGCCGTTGCTAAGCAGCGCGGTATGCGTGTGCTGGTTACTGATCATCATTTGCCCGGCGAACAATTACCGGCAGCCGATGCCATTATTAATCCTAATCAGGCTAATGATAATTTCCCTTCGAAAGCACTGGCCGGGGTGGGCGTTGCATTTTATTTGCTACTGGGACTGCGCAGTTATCTCAATGAACAAGATTGGTTTGCGGCCAATCAGAAAACACCGCCGAGGTTGGTTGAATTACTGGATTTAGTAGCGTTAGGTACCGTTGCCGATGTGGTGCCTCTGGATAAACTTAACCGCAGCCTGGTCATGCGTGGTTTAGCGCGAATGCGCCAGGGTTTGGCCTGCGCCGGTATTAATGCTTTGTTAATGATTACCGGCAAAGATCGCCAGCGTTTATCGGCGCAGGATCTGGGTTTCGCAATCGGCCCCCGGCTTAATGCCGCCGGTCGCATGGAAGATATGGGGCAGGGCATTGAATTACTGCTGACCGATGATGCGTTATTTGCCGAGCAAAGCGCGCGTTTGCTGGACGATATTAATTTGCAACGCCGTGATGTCGAACAAACCATGCAACAGCAAGCGCTGAATATGCTGGCGAAAATCGATCTGCAATCTGCTGAATCCGCGCCGTTATTAACGCTATATCAACCCGGCTGGCATCAGGGTGTGATTGGTCTGTTGGCCTCGCGGTTGAAAGAGCGTCTGCACCGGCCGGTGATTATTTTTGCCGATGGCGATCCAGGCGAATTAAAAGGCTCGGCGCGATCGATTCACGGCGTTCATATCCGCGATATTCTGGCACGTGTCGACAGCCTGCATCCGGGGCTTATCAAACGCTTTGGTGGTCATGCCATGGCGGCTGGCTTAACGCTTGATAAAACAAATTTTGCTGCCTTGTCAGACGCATTACTGGCCGTTATGCAGACTGATATTGCGGATGATGTGTTTACCCGGCAGCGTGTCAGTGATGGTGAGTTAACTGTAAAAGACATCAATCTGGATTTGGCTGGCAAGTTACCGTTGCTGGCACCATGGGGGCAAGGTTTTGCCGAGCCACAATTTCATGGTGAATTTGCGCTGGTCGATTTCCGGCATGTCGGTCAGCAGCAGGATCATTTAAAACTAACCATACGGCTTGCTGATAATCGGGTCATTACCGCCATGGCCTTTAAACAAACAGCGCCCGAGTGGCTGAGAGTCAATCAAACCGTGCTATTGCATTACCGGCTGGATATCAATGAGTTTCGCCAGCAGCAAAGCCTGCAATTTTTAGTCGATGAACTATTACCGGTCACGGTATGAGTGATATTTATCAGCAACTTAGCGAGCAATTAACAGATTTTGCGCCGCGACCGCAGCAGCGGCAAATGGCCGAATTTATTGACCAAACGCTGCAACGTGAAGCAGGCAAACGGATTGCCGTGGTCGAAGCGCCCACAGGTGTTGGGAAAACGTTGGCTTATTTAAGCGGCGCGATTGAAACCGCTTTAAAACAAAAAAAGCTGCTGGTGATCAGCACGGCAACGGTCAATTTACAGCAACAGCTAATTTTTAAGGATTTGCCGCAATTTGCCAGTGCGATGCCTGAGCCGATTAAATTTGTGCAAATCAAAGGTCGGCGGCGTTATCTGTGTCCAAGCCGCTTGGATCAATTGGTCAATACGCCGCAACAGGGCGATTTGAGCCTTGATGTTGATGATAAATATCAGCAGGCCATCTGGCAGGCTCAGGGACAAAAGTTATGGGAGATCTGGCAAGAGCAGCTGTGGAATGGTGATCGCGATAGCTGTGAATTGCCGGTTAACGGACCTTTATGGTCGGAGATCTCCACCGACTCTGAAGGCTGTGTTGGCAAAAGCTGCCGTTATTATCAGCCGTGCCCGTATTATCAATTACGCCGGGAGTTAACCAGTGCCCAGGTCGCAGTGGTTAATCATGATGTATTGCTTAGCGATGCTGATTTGGGTGGCGGCTTGGTATTACCGAATCCGGAAGAAACTATTCTGGTGCTGGATGAAGCACATAACCTGCCGAGAAAAGCATTGGATCATGCTGCTAAAGTGCTGGATTTTCAGCAGCTTTATCAGACCATTGAGGTTGCCGATAAAGCACTGAAAAAACTGCCATCGGCCCTGGCTTTCCGGCAACAGGATTTTGGTTATTTATTCAGCGATTTACGTCGTGATTTGCCGTCCTGTTTCAGTGTTTTGCAAGATATCGAAACGATGATGCATTCGGCTGATATTGTGCAAGCCATGCTCAGTGGTGAGCTCAGTGAGCCGCGGCTATTTAGCAACAGCATGATCTATAACGCTTTAGCGACGCCGATGGTGGCTTTACTGCAGCGGGCCAATACGATTTATAAACATTACACCCTGCTGGGCAAATGGCTACGGGAAGGCATGGAGAAAACCCAGATCCCCAATCGTCTGGGGGAGGCGTTGTTACCGCAAATCGGTACGGTGCAGAATATTTTTGGTTATCTGCTGGATTTTCTGGGCTTATTTCTCAGTGAAGATACGGCTGATAAACCACCCAATGTCCGCTGGTTGTCGCTGAATAAAACCGACAAACAAGCACAATTATTGATCCATGCCGGGCCGATGACGGCGGCCGGATTTTTGGCACAAAGTTTATGGCAACGTGCTTATGGGGTGGTGATTACTTCAGCAACTTTACGTGGTCTGGGCAGATTCCAACGATTTCGCTTGGATTGTGGTTTACAGGCATTTGATGCCAGCCATTTTTTGGCAGTGCCGTCGCCATTTGCCTATCAAACGCAGGCGCAATTACATATTCCTCATATGCAATATTTGCCGAATCAATCGCCACTTGCCTGGCAAAAAGAATTGGCTGAAAAACTGGCAGAGATAATTGATCCCAAAGCTGCGACATTGGTGTTATTCACCTCACGAGAGGTAATGCAGTTTGTTTATCAGCGATTACCGCGCAGCCTGACCAGCGTTATTTTGATGCAGGGTGAAGGTTTGTCACCAAAACTGATGATTGAAAAACATGGCCGACGTATAGAGTCGGGCCAGGGCAGTGTGTTGTTTGGTTTAGATCGTTTTGCTGAAGGCGTCGATTTGCCGGGTAGTTTATGCACGCATGTGGTCATTACCCGTCTGCCATTTCCGGTGTTTACCCGGCCGATTGAGCAGGCCCGTCAGGAGTGGATTATTGCCAAAGGGGGTCAGCCATTTACGGCGCTGTCTTTGCCGGCGGTTAGCGTTAAACTGATTCAGGCCTGTGGTCGGTTGCTGCGTAAAGAAACCGACTCCGGTCATATCACTATTTTAGACCGGCGTTTGCTGACCAAAGCTTATGGCCGTAGATTACTTGAGAATTTACCTGATTATCAATTGATTACAGACGGTAGTTAAACAAAAAAGCCCGTAAAAACGGGCCTTTTTAATATCAACCATGCCAGATTTAACTACGGCTGGTAACTTCCAGCAAATGGTAACCAAACTGGGTTTTGACCGGACCTTGCACAGTACCCACCGGTGCTGAGAACACGACTTTATCGAATTCCGGCACCATCATGCCCGGACCGAATTCACCGAGATCGCCGCCTTGCGCAGAAGACGGGCAAGAAGAGTGTTCTTTGGCAACGGCTGCAAAATCTGCACCTTCTTCAATTTCACGTTTCA
>DASSWO010000149.1:0-4577 GCA_035704795.1 Methylophaga sp.
ATCCTTTTGTTTATTTCGAAAAACCAACCGGCTAATTAACCGGTCTAGATAGCTAGACTCACAACATTAAGATTTGTTACAACATTTTTGATAAAAATAGCTGATTTTCTGCTTCATTTGGAATTTTTTATCAGCATTCCATCCCAGTCTATCTGTGTTTATATGGTGTGGGCATTAATTTTAGTTGCGCGTTACTATTTTCAGCAAACGCCGAAATGGAATACAGTTGCGTCACCTGAACCAAACGCCGACGGCATCATTTGATAACGAACAAATATTGATTCAGGCATTACTGGTTGGTGAATCAACCGCATTTGAATTTTTGATTGGTCGTTACCGCAGCCCGATACTGGCCATCGCGCGCGGCATAATTGGTAAGGCGTTTGCTGATGAAGTTGTTCAGGATGTCTGGTTATCAGCCATTAAAGCCCTGCACGAATTTGCTGGTCGCATTGGCTTATCGACCAGGCTGGTGCAAATTACTGTAACGTCGCGAAATCACGTTTTGGCGCGAAAAACGCCACCCATCTTCAAATAAAGGCTGGCAGTTTGAAGGCAAAGATGTTCGCTTTGATGCCAGTCATCATTGGCGGGAAGAAATCAGTCAGTGGGCACTCAATACACCTGAAGCGATTGTTCTGAATGCCGAGCTGTCAACGGCTTTTTCGCAGTTACCGCCCATACAACAACCAGACTACTACGCGAAGAAATGCACAAACGCTGATTATTTTTGGTATTTGGCTTTCCAGTCGTTATAGGACATACCGTAAACATATTCACGGGCCGAATCGTAATCCATTTCGACACCTTTTTCTTCTGCTGCTGCTAAATACCATTTTGACAGGCAATTTCGGCAAAAACCGGCCAGATCCATCAAATCAATATTTTGCACATCGGTACGTTCCTGCAAATGTGCCAATAGACGACGAAATGCCGCCGCTTCCAGTTCAGTTTGTATTTGTTTGTCCATGATCTTCCAGATTTTCGTATAAATAACAGTTCACTACATGGCCGGCGCCAAGATCAGTGGTTTGCGGGTATTCCAGTTTACAGATCGGCATCGCCTGTGGACACCGCTGATGAAAATGACAACCAGCCGGCGGATTAGCAGGTGAAGGTAATTCACCACTGACACTGGTCAATTGATTGTTGCCCTCTAAATCCGGCACAGCCGCCAACAGGGCTTGAGTGTAAGGATGCTTAGGTGAATTTAATACCTGCTCACGACTGCCCTGTTCGACAATACGTCCTAAGTACATCACTGCCACCCGGTGCGCTAAATAATCAACAACACCAATATTATGAGTAATAAACAGAAACGACAGGCCAAACTCATGCTGAATATCACGCAATAAATTCAGAATTTGCGCCTGTACTGATACATCCAATGCGCTGGTCGGTTCATCACAAATGATGACTTCTGGCTCTGCGGCAAGCGCTCTGGCGATACATAAACGCTGCCGTTGACCACCGGAAAACGCATGCGGGTATCGATCTTTAATATCAGTACGTAGTCCTACCCGTTCCAGTAAGCCATCAATATGTTGTAACCGCTGTTTTTCCGATAAATCGTGAAAGCGGGCATGCATCCCCTCTTCGATAATATGCCGCACCGTCATCCGCGGGTTCATCGACGAATAAGGATCCTGAAAAATGATCTGTAAAGCACCACGCATCGGTTTCAATTGCCGCTGCGATAACTTATTTAAAGTTTTACCCTGAAATCTGACGCTACCGCTTGTCACCGGCAAAAGCTGCAAAATACCTTTACCGACCGTACTCTTACCGCAACCCGATTCACCTACCAAAGCCAGTGTTTCCGCTGCATGTAACGTTAAACTCAAATCATCAACAGCTTTAACATGACCGACAATGCGCTGCAAAATACCTTTACGGATGGGGAAATGGATTTTCAGATTTTTGACTTGTAATGCTGTTTGAGCAGATGGCACCACTTCAGATAGTTTGGACGCTGAATGCTGCTTTGTTTGCTGCTGGCTTTGATTGGCGATATCGTCATCATATAAATGACAGCGCACGCCATCTTTAATATTACCCAGCCAGCGTGGTAATTGCTGCTGGCAAGCATCCCAGGCCCGGTCACAACGATCGGCAAAACGGCAGCCGGTAAATACCTGATCCAATGAAGGCACCGTGCCTTTAATGACCGACAGCCGCTGCTGACGTTTTTGTTCGCCGGGTAAGGCGGCAAATAGTTTTTGTGTATACGGATGCCGCGGCTCAGCAAAAAATGCTTGTCGTTCTGCCGTTTCAACGATTTGACCGGCATACATGACCGCCACCCGATCAGCCATTTGTGCAACGACGCCCAAATCATGGCTAATCAACAAAATAGCCATGCCGGTATCACGCTGGATTTGTTTCAACAAATCAAGGATCTGCGCCTGAATGGTGACATCAAGCGCAGTGGTCGGCTCATCCGCAATCAATAGCTCCGGTTCACCGGCCAGCGCCATCGCAATCATGACCCGTTGTTTCATGCCGCCGGAAAGTTGATGCGGATATTCTTTTAAACGCCTTTGTGGATCAGGAATGCCCACCGCATTTAGCAAATCAAGACAACGTGTCGTGACTTGATTGGACGATAATTTAAAGTGCCAGCGCAAGCATTCACCCAATTGCTGGGCAATATTCAGTACCGGATTCAGTGAGCTTTGCGGCTCCTGAAAAATCATAGCGATACGCCGGCCTCGAACATGCTCCATTTGCGCTTCAGAAAAGCGCAGCAAATCCACATCATTTAACAGAATTTCACCGGCCGCAATCTGACTGACGGCCTGTGGATTTAAACGCAATAATGACAAAGCGGTCATGGATTTACCGCAGCCCGATTCACCAAGCAGTGCAAAGGTCTCGCCCTGATTGATCTCAAAATCAATGCCATCAACGGCTTTAAAGGCAGTATCGCCGTCACCAAACCAGGTTTTTAACCCTTTAACCTGTAACAACGGCGCGCTCATTTGCTGGCCTGCATACGGGGATCAAACGCGTCACGAACCACATCGGCAAATAAATTTGCTGCCAGCACCAGCACAAACATGGAAATAAAGGCTGCGGTCAACGACCACCAAACCACCGGATCGCGGGCCATTTCCAATCGGGCGCTATTAATCATATTGCCCCAGCTAATCATGGTCGGATCAACGCCCACACCGACATAAGAAAGTACCGCTTCTGCCAGCACCAGGCCACTGAAATCCAGCACCACGGTGATCAAAACGATATGCATTAAATTAGGCAATATATGCCGGTGTAAAATCGTAAATCCATTGACGCCCAGCGCTCGGGCGGCCAGCACATATTCCGATTCACGCAGCTTTAAGGTTTCACCGCGTAATATCCGGCATAATCCCGTCCAACTGGTCACACCGAGAATCAGGCACAAAAACAGCAGCCGGATATCGGCGCGCTCGGCGGCGGTATCGAAATTTTCCGGATGATTATTAATATAGACCTGCAACATCAGCACGGCTGCAGCGATTAACAGTACGCCCGGAATAGAATTTAAGGTGGTGTAAATATATTGAATAATATCGTCTAGCCAGCCACGAAAATAACCGGCGGCAATGCCTAATAAAATGGCTAAAGGCAACATCACAAGTGTCGTCAGTGTGCCAATCACCAGACCGGTGCGAATACTTTTCAGTGCCTGATAAAGCACATCCTGACCCACTTTATCGGTGCCCAGCACATGATAATACTGACTGAGATGAATCAGATTAAAGGCCACTAACAAGATAAAAAATACGGTCAAATACAACGTTCGTAGCGGATACTGGCTTTGTCCTTGCCACCACCGCCGGCAGGTTTGGCTAAAAGTTTGTTTGTTACGACGGCTAAAAAATGCTGCCATCATCACAAAAATAATTACTGTGCATACCACTGCCCAGAGACTACTAACAATAACCCGTTGTCTTATATCCGCCCATTTTTGACTTTTGTCATTTAAATGCTGACCACCATATTTCAGTGGTGGATAACCGTAGACCAACAAGCCATCCTGTAATTGCATTTCGCGGCTGAATAATCGCGTCGCAAAAGGGGCTGAATAGGTTTTTTCAACTTGAACTTGTAAAGGCTTAACCAGCACATCAAACAGGCTTTGCACCTGGTTGGCATAATGTACTTCATTCTCGGCATTTTGTTGCGGCAAGGCGCTGCGAAAATGTACCGAATCGAGCAAACCAATAGTCACATAAACTAATAAAATAAGCGTTGCGATGACACCGCGTTTACGGCTGAATACTTGCTGCCAGGGTGCGCGCAAATGGGGTTTCCGGCGAATATAGCTAATACCTGCAACTACCACGGCCAACAGGCTGAAAATCAGGATATCCGTCCACAAAAATACTGGCAAAAAGGACATGCAGCTCCAGCTCTATTTTTTCAGACGACTGATATCAACCTTCAGTTCTCGGGGTAGTGAAAATGCGATATTTTCCAGTTGGCCGTTATCTTCTTCAACATCATCAATGCCCAGCGTTTTTAAACGCTTAACGACATCTTGCACCAATAATTCTGGCGCCGAGGCGCCGGCGGTTAAGCCAACTGTTGTG
>DASSWO010000185.1:0-2533 GCA_035704795.1 Methylophaga sp.
CAGTCCAGCATCCGCCAAACCAATTGCAATCGATGCAGCCATTTTTAAAACTTACGATATTCGCGGCATAGTTGACAGCCAATTGACGGTAGGCGTGATGCAACAATTAGGTCAGGCCATTGGTAGTGAAGCCCAGGCGCGAGGTGTGCAAAAAATGGTGGTGGCGCGTGATGGCCGGGCCAGCAGTGAAGACTTTGCCAAAGCCATGATGCAAGGCATCAATGATAGTGGTTGTGACGTTATTGATATCGGCGCGCTGCCAACACCCGTTTTATATTTTGCGGCGGAGCATTTTGAAAGCCGTTCAGGCGTCATGATAACCGGCAGCCATAATCCGTCGAATTACAATGGTGTAAAAGTCGTTATTGATAGCGAAACGCTGTCTGGTGATGCCATTCAGGATCTTAAACAGCGTTTGGAAAACAATCAGCTGGCACAAGGTCAGGGCCGTCGGCAAATTGAAGACGTACTGGATGAATATCTGGCAGCCATTGCTGCGCAAATTAAATTACCAAAACCTGTCAACGTCGTAGTTGATTGTGGTAACGGCATTGCCGGTGTGGTGGCGCCCCAGCTGCTGAAATTAATTGGCTGCAATGTGACGCCGCTATTTTGTGATGTGGACAGCCGTTTCCCCAACCATCATCCCAATCCCGGTCAGCCGGAGAATTTGCAGGCACTGATTGATAAAGTTCAGGAAACCAATGCTGATATTGGTCTGGCCTTTGATGGTGATGGCGATCGATTGGGTGTGGTGTTGGCCGATGGTGAGATCATCTGGCCAGATCGGTTATTGATGTTGTTTGCTCAGGCTTTGCTGGCGGAATATCCCGGTGAAACAATCTTTTACGATGTGAAAAGTACCGGCTTGCTGCATGATGTGATTAGCCGCGCCGGTGGTCAGCCGGTGATGATGGCCTCTGGGCATTCGCTGATTAAAAAAGCCTTGCAGGAAAAAAACGCCAAACTTGCCGGTGAACTTAGCGGTCATCTGTTTTTTGCTGATCGCTGGTATGGTTTTGATGACGCTTTATACGCCGCTTGCCGGCTGTTAGAATTGCTCGCCGCTGACCCGCAGGCGCGGACACCGGTACAGATTTTCGCTGCCCAGCCACAGCGGGTAAATACACCGGAAATTCATATAGCCATGGACGAAACCGAATGCCGGCAATTTATGCAGCGTTTTGTCGAAGAAGCCCAATTCAGCGATGCCCGCCTCAGTAAAATCGATGGTCTGCGAGTTGATTTTGCTAATGGCTGGGGCCTGGCACGGGCTTCAAATACCGTGCCGGGACTGACGTTACGATTTGAAGCCGGCTCAGAGGCCGATTTACAACATATTAAACAACTGTTTATGCAGCAAATGTTGCAGGTCAAGCCGACCTTAAGTTTGCATTTATAGGGCCTGTTTATCTCTCATATCCATCACTGCTGGCGATGAGAGATACATAGGCGCTACAGAGGAATATAATGAGTTTAAATACACAACGCGCCACGCATATTGCTCAGGTTTTGACTGAAGCGTTGCCGTATATCCAGCGTTTTTCCGGTAAGACATTAGTCATCAAATACGGCGGCAACGCCATGACCGATGAAACGCTGAAAAACAGCTTCGCCCGTGATGTGGTCTTGCTGAAAGCGGTTGGCATTAATCCGGTGATTGTTCATGGTGGTGGCCCACAGATTGGTGAATTACTGCAGAAAGTCGGCAAACAATCAGAATTTATCAATGGCATGCGGGTAACCGACAGCGAAACCATGGACATTGTCGAAATGGTGCTGGGTGGTCAGGTCAATAAAAGCATCGTTAATCTGATTAATAATCATGGTGGTCGGGCGGTCGGTTTAACCGGTAAAGACGGCAGTCTGATTTTTGCAGAAAAAATGCAGGTGCCGTTAAATGACCCGACACTGAATGCGTCTGAAATGATTGATTTGGGCCATGTCGGTAAAGTCAGCAGTATTGATACCAGCGTCATTGATATGCTGATTAAAAGTGACTTTATCCCCGTGATTGCGCCAATTGGTGTCGGTAAGGATGGTGAATCCTACAACATCAATGCCGATCTGGTGGCCGGTAAAATTGCAGAAGTAATGCAAGCAGAAAAACTGATTTTATTGACAAATACGCCGGGTCTGCTGGATGCTGATGGCACGCTATTAACCGGTCTCAATGCCAAGCAAGTGAATGATTTAATTGAACAAGGTGTGATTTACGGCGGCATGCTACCAAAAATTGGTTGTGCGCTGGATGCCGTCCAGGCGGGGGTCACCTCATCGCATATTATTGATGGTCGGGTGCAACATGCGGTGCTGCTCGAAATGTTTACCGATCAAGGGGTCGGTACGCTGATCCGTGGAGGTGGCCGGTGAACGATGCAGTGAAACCAAGCCGCGCAGAAAATAAGCAATCGAAACGTCAGGCCATTCTTGAAGCGCTGGCCAGCGAACTGGAACAAAATCCCGGTGAGCGGATTACCACAGCGCGTCTTGCCGCCGGCTTAGGCGTATCAGAAGCGGCGTTATATCGGCA
>DASSWO010000239.1:0-2619 GCA_035704795.1 Methylophaga sp.
CAACTCGGTGGTTGTATGCCGGAGGATTTAGCCGCCTGTGCCAAATTAGCGCAAGACGCTGGTTTTCAGGAAGTAAATCTGAATGTCGGTTGCCCCAGTGACCGGGTACAAAACGGCCAGTTTGGCGCTTGTTTAATGGCCAGCCCCGATTTGGTTGCCGACGGCGTGGCAGCGATGAAAGCCGCCGTTTCAATTCCGATTACCGTCAAAACCCGGCTGGGCATTGATGAGCAGGATAGTTATGAATTTTTGCATCAATTTGTCAGCGCAATTGATAAAGCCGGCGCCGATGCATTGATTCTGCACGCCCGCAAAGCCTGGCTACAGGGCTTAAGCCCTAAACAAAACCGAGATATCCCGCCGCTGGATTATGATCGTGTCTATCAGATTAAAGCTGATTTCCCGCAGCTCCATACTGATATTAACGGCGGTATTCATAACCTCGATGAGGCTTTGCTGCATTTGCAAACAGTTGATGGTGCGATGATTGGCCGCGCCATTTATCACCAGCCCTATTTGCTGGCGGCCGCTGATAAACGGATTTTCGATGATGATTCACCGGTTGCCAGTGAGCCGGAAATTGTTGAACAGATGTTGCCGTATATTGAACAGCGGATGCGGGAAGGCCGGCCGTTAAAATCAATTACCCGGCATATGCTGGGCTTTTTTCAGGGGCAACCCGGTGCAAAACGCTGGCGGCGTTATTTAAGTGAAAATGCCCATCTGCCCGGAGCGAATACTGACGTGATTCGCCATGCTTTAAAACTGATTGGTTGAGAAAGGTTAACCACAGAGGCACAGAGGACACGAAGAATTTAAAAGAATAACTATCCGCAGATTACGCAGATGAACGCAGATTTTATTTTTTTAAGTAACCTTAAATCCAGCATTAGGTACGACTTTCGTAAACTAGACATTTAGATGTCATAAAGCAGAAGCCTGCCCCGTCATAAAGAACGCAGTTAAGTCATCCACAGACAACTAGCGAAGCAAAATGCCGTGTTGGGCAGGAATGGCAAAGATTTTCAATATTAATCCAGCAATAATCTGTGGAAATCTGCGTAATCTGCGGATACCAAAAAACTCCGTGCCCCTGTAATAAGTATCTTTTAATTCCGTAACCCGGTGCCTTTATGTAGCAAATGCAGGGCATACCAGGTCAGTGCCGCTATAAACAGTACAATAATGGCAAATGCCCAAAACACCGAGACATCGGAAATGCCCAGCAAGCCATAGCGAAAAGCATTGACCATGTAGAGCACCGGATTAAGCAGCGATACATTTTGCCAAAATTCGGGCAGTAAATTAATTGAATAAAACACGCCGCCCAGATAGGTCAGTGGCGTCAGAATAAAAGTCGGAATAATCGAGATTTCATCAAAGCTACGTGCATAAACGGCGTTGATAAAGCCGCCGAGCGCGAACAACACAGCACTTAACAACACCATGATGAAAGTGATCCAATAATGTTGTACGGTCAAATCGGTAAAAAATAACGCGACCACCGACACAATCAAACCAATACACAGCCCTCGTGCTGTACCACCAGCCACATAGCCAGCCAAAATAAGATAATTCGGTACGGGGGCAACCATCAATTCTTCAATATGGCTTTGAAATTTGGCACTGAAAAATGATGACGCCACATTGGCGTAGGCATTATTGATAATCGCCATCATAATCACGCCCGGCGCGATATATTGCATATAGGTGAAGCCTTCCATTTCACCAATGCGGCTACCAATCAGGTTGCCAAAAATAATGAAGTACAGCGTCATGGTAATGGCCGGCGGCAAGAGTGTTTGCGCCCAGATCCTTAAAAACCGGCGGACCTCACGGGTAACGATGGTTTTAAAAGCGATCCAGTGTTGTGAATGACGGCTTGCAGACATCAATGTTTCTCCGACGGTTCAACCAGTTTCAGAAACAGCTCTTCCAGCCGGTTAACCTTGTTTTTCATACTGGACACGTGAATGCCACGCTCACTGAGCACGCTGAACAGACCGTTAAGACTTTCACTGCGATTGAGTTCGATTTCGATGGTGGTACTGTCTATCTGATGATGGTCAATACCATCCAAGACTTTGCTATCGGTCAGCGGCTGTTGCAAATCGAGGACAAAGGTTTCTTTATCCAGGCGGTTGAGCAGTGATTTCATATCGGTATTTTCGACGATCCGGCCTTTATCAATAATGGCGATATTGCGGCAGAGATTTTCGGCTTCTTCAAGATAATGTGTGGTCAGAATAATCGTTGTGCCCTGACGGTTAATATCACGCAAGAACGTCCACATTGAACGGCGCAATTCGATATCAACACCGGCAGTCGGTTCATCAAGGATCAATAATTTCGGATTGTGAACCAGCGCACGGGCAATCATCAGCCGGCGTTTCATACCGCCCGATAAAGATCTTGAGGGACTACTGCGTTTTTCCCACAAACCTAATTGTTTTAGCAGCGCATCGGCACGGGGTTCAGCGTCTTTTGCCGGGAGACCATAGTAGCCGGCCTGAGTCAGCAAAATATGTTTGACCTGCTCAAAACCGTTGAAATTAAACTCCTGCGGCACCAGGCCAATATAGCTTTTGGCAAGTTCGGTATTATTATCTAAATCGGCAT